>JAJDEC010000387.1 GCA_029259995.1 Phycisphaerae bacterium | reverse complement strand
GGGGCGCGGCGCCGAGGCTTTCTTACTTGCGGTGTTGTCTGAAGGCGATGGAGCGATCGAAATGAAACACACTCGCGCGTTTACACTGTTGGAATTGCTGGTCGTGATTGCGGTCCTGGCGATCCTGATCAGCATTCTCTTGCCCGCCATGGCCGCCGCACGGCGACGCGCCATTCGCACGAGCTGTCAGACGCGACTTTATGAAGTCAATCGGGCGATCTGGGAGTACTCGGTTTCGAATGAAGATCGCGTTCCCTATGTCGAGTCCCCATTCACGAATCAGGTCTTCGGTAACATGAGCCTGCCGGATGCGGAAGTCGACCCGTTTGATCGAGAGAAGTGGCCGAATTCGCTTCAGAACCTGATGATGCCGCTCTATCTCGGCGAACGTCGGGAAATCTGGACGTGCCCTGCGGCGATTCGCGGTTGGCCGAGAGAGAATCCGGCGCTTGTTGTGACCTATCGCGATGCAGGCGTCAATCAGCCCAACGGCCTCATCGAGAACAACCCGCAACACTACCTTCGACAGAATTTCGGCTTTCTGGATGGCCGCCCCATGATCGAAGCGCGCGTGCATTTCGGCGACAACCCGATCGAGAACGCACAGCTTTACGGTCTCCTTCGCGGTACCTATCTGCGAGACATGGTCAAGACCGACGGCCCCAGGATCGTCGGCCCTCACGACGGCGGAATCAACGTGATCTCGCGTGAGTTTGGCGTCGAGTTCCGCAAGCCCGACGAGATCCAGGCGGATCTCGCGCCCAACGGACAAAGCGTTCAGTTTTGAGTGACCGGCCGTAGCGTCCGCCCTCCGTGGCGGACGACGAAGCAGGACACGCGTCGTTGCGAAATCGAATCAGAGATCCGCGACGCATGGCCAGCAACGACACGAAATAACGCTGACTTGCGAGGAAACACTGTCGCCGGACTTCAGTACATACTGGGAATGATGAGTCGTGTGGAACCGGGTAATAGCCGGTTCGCCACAGGCAATGTGGCTTTGCGGATTCAATGAACCATTCCGCATTTCAACTTGGATTGGAGATCGCCCCATGCTCGCGAAGGCGCACATCATTCACTACCTGCCAATCCTGACGACGCTTCTTTCCGCCGCATTCTTCGTGGTGCTGATCAATCGATTCTTTTTCAGGAAACGCGGCGCGCATCTGCTCTGGTGGGCGGCCGGCGTTTTATGCTACGGCCTCGGCACGGGGCTCGAAGGGGCGATCACGCTCGGCGGCAATTCAGTTGCCCTGACCAAGACCTGGTTTGTTGCCGGAGCGCTGCTGGGCGGCTATCCGCTCGCACAGGGAACCGTTTACCTGCTCCTTCGACGTTCGACGGCGAATCGGCTGACGATTGTCACGGTTCCCCTCATCGTCGTTGCAGCCATCTGTGTCTTCTTGTCGCCCGTTGATGCGTCGCAGCTGGATGCTGTGCGGCCGTCCGGAAGCATCCTTGAGTGGCAGTGGATCCGGCGCGTCATGACGCCGTTGATCAACAGCTACTCCGTCTTCTTTCTCGTCGGGGGGGCGATTCTCAGCTCGATCCGATTCGGTCAATTCCCGGGGACTCGCCATCGAGCCAACGGGAACGCGCTAATCGCCGTCGGGGCGCTGCTGCCGGCTGTCGGCGGAATCCTGACAAAGGTCTTCGGCCTCGTTGAGGCACTCTACATCGGCGAGTTCGTCGGCCTGATTCTGATCTGGATCGGATACGCCTTTTGTGTCAGACGCAGGTCCGGGCAACTGGAAGACAGCAACGATCTCACGGCCGTTCGTTCCGGCCCGATTCCGTCGTAACCATCTCAAAAGCATGAGGTAACGGTGTCGGCGCTGCACGGAGGACGCTCTGAGGGCGGCCGTGCTGCCTGACGATAAGATAAGGTTCGACAGATAGTTACGTCGCAATTTCCATTTTTGGATACGGGTCAGAAAAAAGCCCCGAAATTCTCGACAGCCTGGAATAATCCAGGCCACAACGCGTGTTGTAGGGGTGAGGATTAGTGGCGGTTCGCCTTTCAATCCTCACATGGCTTTGAATATCTCTGGCGAATGATTGTCGGCTCGCCCATTCGCTGGGATAGGCCCACTCGGTGGTCGGATCGAGTGGGCGTTTTTATTTTTACCATTTCCCCGCCCGTCAGACACGACACCTGCCGATCAGGCACCAATCCCTTCCGTCCTCCGCCATAGCTGCTATGTTCACTCGCAAAGCGCGACCCGGGCGCCGGGCGGATCGACGATCGCGCGCCCGAATGCTCAAATACGGAGTCGGCAAACGACGCTTGCAGCGAGGAGCCCAAAGATGAAGAAAGCAACCGTCCGCGGAATCGAAATCGCATACGAAGACGTCGGCGCGGGGCCCGTCGTTCTGTGCATTCACGGCTTCCCGTTGTCCCATGAATTGTGGACGCCGACGGCGGAGAAACTCTCAGGCCGATACCGGCTCATCATGCCCGATCTCCGTGGTCTCGGACAATCAAGCATCACGACCAATGCGTCCATGGCCGATCACGCCGACGATCTCGCCGCACTACTCGACGCCATCAACGTCAAAGGCGCCGTCAATGTGATGGCGCTTTCCATGGGCGGCTACATTGCGTTCGAACTATTCCGCAGACATCCGCAGCGCGTTCAATCCCTGGTGCTCGCAGACACGCAGGCGGCCTCTGACACAGCCGAGAAAGCCAGGGGGCGACGCGAGACGGCTGAGAAAGTCCTGTCGCAGGGCGTCGAATTCATCGTCGACGCCATGCTTCCGAATCTCTTCGCGCCCAATGCGTCGAAAGTCGTCGTCAATCAGTGGCGCGACATCATGCTCGCATCCGATCCCCATGGCGTCGCCGCCGCCCTCCATGCATTGGCCGATCGAATCGACTCCGCCGAAACTTTCTCCGACATTCATGTTCCCACGTTCGTCGTCGTCGGAGAATTGGATGCCATCACACCGCCGGATGTCGCTCGCGTCATGTCAGATGGCATTGCAAACGCAAGTCTTCAAGTCATCGCGGGCGTCGGTCACATGTCGCCCGTCGAAGCCCCCGACGAATTCACGAGGATCGTCGGAGAATTCCTCGATGCATCGATGTAGCATGAGTGTGGCGAAGCGTCGCGAAGTGTTGACGCCATTTTCCAGGCAGATTCGCGACGGATCCCGAGTGGCTGAATGCGCCTTATAGGTTCTCGCGAATCACAATCCGCGCCGTCGCTTCAAGCCGCTGCGCCGTTTCTTCCAGCGGACAATCCATCGCATAGACGCGATCCAGCGACGCTTTGGCCAAAGTAGCCTCCGGATCCATGGCCCCGACCATTGCGACACAGGGAACGTGCGCTCCGCGGCACAGCCTCGAGATAGAACCAACGACTTTCCCCATCATTGATTGATCATCCAGCCTGCCTTCGCCCGTGATCACCAGATCCGCATCAACAACTTTTCCCGCCAAATCAATGGCGTCGAACACGACATCAACGCCCGGAACCATTTCGACCTGACAGAAAGCGAGCAGCGGCAGTGCGACACCGCCCGCCGCCCCCGTGCCGGGTTCGTTCCGAATCTTCTTGCCTGTCGCGTGTTCAAGCGTCGACGCCCAATGCGCGAGTCCCCGTTCGAGAATCTGGACCGCTTTCGCGTCGGCGCCTTTCTGCGGTCCGAACACAATCGCCGCGCCGTTGGGTCCGCAGGCCGGATTCAACACGTCGCAGGCGATTGTAAAATGAACATCTTCCAGACCTTCCGGCGGATTGTGCCAGCCGATGCGCCAGATGCGTGAGAGCTGGCCGCCGCAAATCCCTTCGAGCATCGTCTGGCCGGCGTCGTCGATCAATCGCAACCCGACAGGTTGCATCATCCCCGCGCCGCCGTCGACCGTCGCACTCCCGCCAAGACACAGAATGATCTTGTCGATTCCGCTTTCGATAGCAGCCCGAATCACCTGGCCGGTACCGTACGTGGATGTAAGAAGTGGGTTGCGTTCGTGTTCCGCCAACAGGCCGAAACCACTCGCCTTCGCGAGTTCGATGATGGCCGTCGTGCCGTCTGAGGAAAGTCCGACGGGCACGTCGATCGGCCGGCCGACAGGATCGTACGCATTGACGATTCGGCGTTCGCCGCCCGTTGCCGCAAGCAGAACGTCCAGCGTCCCTTCGCCGCCGTCCGCGAGCGGGCATTCCAGGACGGTGACATCGGGCCGTTCCCTCCCAATCCCGCGCGCAATTGCCCGGGCGGCACTTTGCGCATCGAGGGAGCCTTTGAAACTATCCGGGGCGACGACGACGCGCATCAAATCACACGGAGCTTACTGCTGATTCCCATCGCCTGCGGCGGCATCGTTGGACAGGCCGTGCAATCGCCGATAGATCGCGCCGAGAATCTGCCGTTCCATCGTGTTATCCCGCGGCAGCTCGGTCCACGCCTCGCGCTGATCCGCACTGAGCCCGGCGTCGCCGTCGATGGGCGTCGCCGTCGGCAGATCATTGAATTCGTCGTGCGTTCGAAATGAGCGATAGTCCGCTGTGTCCAGCCGCTGAACGCGCACCTGGCAATTCGCCGTGATGCCGCCGTCGGCTTCCGTCAGCCAGATCGTCCCGATCCGGCGCATGTTGTAGTTGGGTTTGAGCGCCGGATCCGTCACGCGCGCCGTCCCGCCGCGCTGCGTGAAACTCTGAGGTCCGCCCTCGATCGTGCCGCTGCCCGCCGAAACGCGCACCAGGCCGAAATTCTCGCGCGTCACGATCGTGGCCGCATCGATGCACGCATCCATACTCACGTTTCGATACGTTTGCGGTGTCGCACCGCCGCTGCCGCCGGATCGGCGATCGCCAACGCGCGCGTCCGAATCCGAGCAGCCTGTAGTAACGATCGCCAGAAGCGCGACAGCCGACATCCATGTCGAATGCCGTCGATAATTCCGATACGCGAGCAAAGTCGTCGTGCGATTCATGGTTGTAGCTCCCAACAGAACGCCCAGGCTCGTCAAGGCCGGACCGTTTGAGACACTACTTTCCATTTTGCGCGTCGTCAATGAGATTCAGGATCGGTTACACTCCTCGACCGTCATGCAGGCAAGACAACAACAGTTTCTCGACTTGATCGCCGGCCGAACGACTGGCCTGTTCGCCGATGCGGCGAGAGGCGCATTATTCGTCGCCTCGCTGATCTATGGCCTCGTCATTCGATTTCGAAATGTCGCCTACGATGTCGTTCCCGGAACCGTCACACGGGCCGGCGTCCCCGTC
>JAJDEC010000386.1 GCA_029259995.1 Phycisphaerae bacterium | reverse complement strand
ACAGGGACGCGATGAAAATAGCCCGCCCCTTTCCATGGGCGGGAAAGCAATGGACACTGAGTGATTATGCCGTCCTGGAAGGACGGCGCGACGTCGCATGCCGTCGTCATCCCGTCCCGCCGGGACGGGGATCCGACACAGATTCCAAGTCCCCCCGTTGGAAACGGGGGGCTATTTTCACTTGATCCCTCCGGGATACTTTCTTTCGGCGATTGTCGACCTGCATTCGTCACGTATCGTGCTCTCGGAATTCCGTGATGAACCCCCCCAAAAAAAAAGGTTCATCACGGGTTTGCGGGGACCGTTGACGGCTGGTGTCGACGCAGCGGCTGAATTGCGGTAAGTCCCGGCAGGGACGACATGAAAATAGCCCAGCCTTTTGAAGGCTGGGATTGCGACGAGCGTTTTCCTGCGCATTGCCGTCCCAGAGGGACGGCGTGAGCCAGGCGCGTGGCACTCATTCCGTCCGTACGGGACGGACGTTGGTCATCGTAGCCGCGTGCCCCAGCGATAAATCGCTGGGCTATTCACAATGGATCCCTCCGGGATCCTTCGCGGCGCACAATTCAACTTCCAGAGCGTGATACGCCGTCGTCCCGCAAATCCGTGAAGAACCTTTTTCATTCGATGGAACAGTCCCCGTTGCCATTTGCTGCGCCGCTCACAACACCGTCATCGGTATCCCGCTGCCCGTCGATTTCCGTGGCGGATCCTTCTCCCACACACCGGCGATCGCACCGCCGCAATCCGGGCATTTGCCCGGCTCGCGCATTCGGTTTTCTTCGACGTAGAAACCCATGCGGCGGATCACGATCGAGTCGCACGATGGGCACTTTGTGCATTCGCGATCGCCGACGCGGCCGTGGTTGTTGCCGGGGTAGACGTACTTCAATCCGGCTGCGCGACCGAAGTCGTGGGCACGGATCAGTGTGTCGCCGGGCGTGCTGCCGCGATCCTGCATCTTGTAATCCGGTCGGAAGGCGGTCACGTGCCAGGGGATGTCCGTCGATACGTCGGCGAGGAATCGCGCGATGTCGCGGAGTTCCTGATCGCTGTCGTTGAACCCCGGAACCACGAGCGTGACGACTTCCACCCAGAATTTCATGTCGATCAGCATCTCGATCGTCGCCAGCACGTTCGACAACACGCCGCCGAGCTCACGATAGTGCTTGTCGTCGAAGCCCTTGAGATCGACTTTGTAGAGATCCACATAAGGTCGAAGGAATTTCAACACTTCGGGCGTCGCGTTGCCGTTCGACACATAGCCACACGTCAGCCCCGCTTCCCGCGCGACTTTGAAGACTTCGACGGCCCATTCACTCGTGATGAGCGGCTCGTTGTATGTCGACACGACGACGGGCGCGCCGCGCCGCGTGGCGATGTCGACCATTTCCAGCGGCGAACAGAATGTCGGCATCGCCACGGCCGCATCATCGCGCAGGGCCTGCGACGTCACCCAGTTCTGGCAGTAGGAGCAATGAAAGTCGCAGCCCAGCATGCCGAAGCTCAATGCGTCGCGCCCCGGGTACGCATGATAGAAAGGCTTCTTCTCGATCGGATCCACTTGAAGCCCGGCGACATAGCCGCCGGGGGTTCGAAGCTCGCCGTTGTCATTGAACCGAACGCGGCACACGCCGGCGCGGCCGGGTTTGACGAGACAACGATGACCACAGGCGACGCAACGAATGCCGTCCCGCTCCGGCCAGGCCAGTTCGCCCGCCGCGCGAATCGTGTTTCCCTGCAGAATGTTCTTGAGAGAAGCTGTCGTGTTCATGATGGCAACCGATCGTGCAGAAGTGAAAACGGATACCGATTGAATTATAGGGCATCTGAATCGCGTCGTTCAGTCGCCGACGACGTCGCTCAGGAAATTGACCAGCGCCGCTTCGTAGGACGGGTCCTGTTTGACGGAAAGCAGGTGCGATCCGCCGACTTCCACGAAGGATTTCGGCTCCGTCGCCAACTCGTACAGCGTCCGCGCGCCGGCGATGGGCGTCGTCTGATCGTTCCGGGACTGGATGAAATGCTTGGGAATCGTCACGGACGGAATGTTCAAGCCGGAATTCAGCTCGTCGGGGATTCGATCATACGCGAGTGGATCGGGCGCGATACCCAGCAGCGTGAACGCCCACGTCGGCAGTGTTTCGGTGAAACTGCCTTCGATCACAAGCGCAATCACGCGATCCGGAGAGCGCGCCGCCTGGGCGATCGCCGGCAACGTGCCCATCGACTGGCCAAAGAGAATGATCTTCTCCGAGCCGGGCCCGTCGCGCTGCTGAACATGGGCCAGGGCCGCGTCCGCATCCGGCAGGACGGTCGCCAGCTGCGCGACGACGAGACTTTCGCCGAATCCCTGATAGTCGTAGACAAAGACGTTGTAGTGATGGCGATTCAGGAGTTGATAATGGTCCGACGTCGCGGATCGATTGATGAGCGCGCCATGATGGATGATCACGGTCGCCTGCGGATCCTCTGCGGGGATAAACCAACAGTAGATTGGACCGCCATTGTCGCTGGTCAGCGTCATGGACTCGGCCGATAGGCCGAGCTGCTCGGGAAGCGGCCAGATCAAGTGAATCGTGGGCAGCGGGAAGATGCCGTTCTCAACGGCAATCGCACCGCACCCGAGGCTGCTTCCCGCGAGCAGAAGCAGCCCGGCGACGATCGACAGTCTTGTTCGAGATCGGCCGTCATTCAATTTGCGCAACCATCTGTGTTCAATGAATCCCTGGTGTGTCGAAGTGCATTACACTTTAGCATTGCCGATTCTCCGACACCATGCGATGGGGCGGCGAATTGTGATATTGAATCATCTTATGGGGCCGACTAGATTAGCGGTCAGATTCCTGGCTTGAGTTGAACAAAATGAAGGATCGAGAAAAAGTTCGCGAGCACGTCTTCGGTACGCTGTTACCGACGCCGGCCGATGCGCGCCCCGCAGACAGCGTGGATCTCTTCAATCTCGGTCTCGACTCATTACGCCTGATGCAATTGCTGGTATTCGTGGAGCAGTCGATCGGCGTGAATCTTCCTGACCACGAAATGACGCCGGAGCGCGTCGAGTCGATCGACGCCATCATGGACTGGATCGGTGAGCATCAGTAGCCCCGATCGCGCTTTGCAAACGCCCATCGTGAGCAGTATATCGAACATTTTCGTGCTCCTCGTTGACGCAGCGCGCGCCCATGGCGACGGCGTCGCCGTCGACTTTCAGGGCGGAACACTCCGTTACAACCAACTGATCGAGCGCGCAGAACGAATGGCGACTACGCTGCGCGCGGCCGGCGCGCAACCTGGCGCGCGTGTCGCGCATGCGTTCACGAAATCGATAGATGCACTGGTCGCACTGTTTGCGATCGCGCGAACCGGGGCAGCGTATGTTCCGATTGATCCGGCCTGGCCCACGGATCGGATCATGGCTGTCTGCGAGGACGCGGGGATTGCGATCTGGACCGGTTCGAAGCTGCCGGCAACGGAGATCGCGTCGATCATGCGAGCAACGTTTGTTTCCCAAGCGGCGGACTCCGACGCCGTGACGATCGAGGCGTCGATCGATGCGCCGCGCATCAACGGCGTCATCCCCGCGCCCGAACGCGGCATCGCGAATCTGCTGTTTACATCCGGATCAACGGGACGCCCGAAGGGCGTCGAGATCACGACGCTCAGCCTGGATCATTTTTCCAAGTGGGGCGCGGATTACTTTGGGCTGACGCCCTCGGATCGCGTTGCGAATCACGCGCCCTACAACTTCGATCTTTCCACATTCGATATTTTCAGTGCTGTCAGAACCGGGGCGACGATGTGCCCAGTGCCCGAGCGCGTGAGGATGTTCCCGTATCAACTCGCGACGTTCGTCGCCCAGGAGCGAATCAGCGTCTGGTATTCCGTGCCATCGGCGCTCGTGATGATGCAGCTTCGCGGGCAACTGCCGGAACACGATCTGTCCGCCCTGCGACACGTCATCTTCGCCGGCGAAGTCATGCCGATGCCGGCGCTGAAGTCGCTCATGGCGATGCTGTCTCATGCGACTTGGACGAATCTGTACGGTCCAACCGAGACAAATGTATGTACGTATTATTCTGTCAACAATAAGGATGCACTCGCTGAATCTCCCCTGCCGATCGGACGACCGATCAGCGAGACGCGAGTCTGGATCGTGGGCCCGGATGGGCTCGAAGTCGGCGTCGAGGGATCCGGAGAACTGCTGGTCGCCGGTCCGACGCTCACGACGGGATACGCCAACGACGCGGATCTGACGCGCGAGCGGCTCGTGCCGGCGCTCAACGGAGTTGGCCTCGCCTATCGCACGGGCGATCGTGTTCGGCGGCGTGACGACGGCGAACTGATGTTCGAAGGTCGGATCGATCGCATGGTCAAATGCCGAGGTCATCGCATTGAGCCCGGCGAGATCGAGACGGCCTTGTTCGGGCATCCGTCCATTCGCGAAGCGGCGGTCATCGCGATCCCGGATCCGATATTTGGGAATCGGCTGCGAGCGTGTGTCGTCTTCCGGGACGGCGCGACGGCGACACAGGCGGACCTGATCGCGCATTGTCGCGCAAACGTTCCCGCGTACATGATCCCGGACGAATGGGACATTCGCGACGCGCTACCGCAGACGGATCGCGGCAAAGTGGATCTGCGAGCATTGGCGGCGTCGGAATGAATGAGATTTCCAAGACTTCGGGGAGATTCGCGATTGATCGACGGTCGCGATTGGTACTGGCGCTCGCATTGATTGTCGCAGTCGTTCTCATCTGGTCAGGCATCAGACCCTACGATCGATTGACGTGGTTTCTCGAGATTGCGCCGGTGCTTGTGGCCTACGTCGTGCTCGGCGCGACGTGGCGACGATTTCCGCTGACGTGGCTGGCCTGCCTCTGCATCGCGCTGCATGCGATCATCCTGTGTGTCGGGGGGAAGTACACGTATGCGCTGGTACCGATCGGCAACTGGGTGAGCGAAGCGCTGAATCTGTCGCGGAACCATTACGATCGACTCGGTCACATCGCGCAGGGATTCTTTCCGGCGATTCTTGGGCGGGAACTCCTGCTGCGAACGTCGCCACTTCGGCGCGGTAAGTGGTTGAGCTTCATCGTCGTTGCCGTTTGCCTTGGGATCAGTGCATTTTATGAGCTGATCGAATGGTGGGTGGCGCTCATTTCCGGCGAAGCGGCGGACGCTTTTCTGGGGACGCAGGGCGACGTGTGGGACACGCAGTGGGACATGTTTCTGGCGATGTGCGGCGCGATTGCGGCGTTGTTGCTGCTGAGCAAGGTTCACAATCGCGCATTGGGAATTCGGAACGACGTGGCGGCGATGAATTAGCATGCCGGCGTGCCATCTCGGTATCGTTCGAGACAGGTTCGCGACAACAAAAGGCCCGCAACGTCCCATTTGGCCAGGAATCCGACGGTCCCCGGGATCGGTCTTCGACAATAAACCCCCAATCGGGGCGTTTGACCTGTTAATATCTTTCTCAAGACGCGGCAATCTGTCCGACGTAAACGGGGATATCTGATGAACTTAGTATCCATGGCAATCGTGGCGGCGGTGCTCGCGATTTCGCCCTCGGCGAAGAACGATGCTCTCCACGCCGGCGGTGACTGGACGCGGCATCACGCGGCGCACCTGCTGCGGCGTGCGGGGTTCGGGGGAACACCGGAGCAGATCGACTATCTCCACAAACTGGGACGATCGAAGGCTGTCGCCCATCTGGTCGAATTCGATCGCGTGCCTGACGAGGCGATCCCGGTTCGCGTGGAGCGCTATCGCGGAAAGATCGGCAAACTGCGCGGTCTCGATCGCGAAGAGCGACAGAAGCATCGGATGGCGCTTCAGCAGGCGAGCCGACTGCAATACGCGCGCGTCACACGCTGGTGGATCGAAACGATGGTCAGTTCTCCGCGGCCGTTGCAGGAAAAGCTCGTGCTGTTCTGGCATGGGCACTTCACGAGCGGATTCCGCGAAGTCAAGAGCAGCGGCGCGCTCTACGATCAGAACCAGCTCTTTCGCAGACACGCCCACGGCAACTTCCGCGATTTCCTGGTCGCGATCACAGAAGATCCCGCGATGATCATCTATCTGAACACGCTTCAGAACAAGAAGGGCAAGCCGAACGAAAACTACGCCCGCGAACTGCTCGAACTCTTCACAATGGGCGAGGGCGAATACACGGAGCGCGATATCAAAGAAGCGGCTCGTGCGTTTACCGGCATTTCCATCGATCAGAAGACGGGGAAGTCGATCTATCGCGCCCGACAGCACGACTTCGGTGAGAAGACGTTTCTCGGCAAGACGGGCAAGTTTGATCCTGCCGACATCATCGACATCATTCTCGAGCAACCCGCAACAGCGGAATACATGGCGCGAAAGTTCTGGACCTACTTCGCGTATGAGAATCCGGATTCGGAGATCGTCATAGCACTCGCCGATGTGCTTCGCAAGAACGACTACGAGATCAAGCCGATGCTGGCGGCCATGTTCAACAGCGATGCGTTTTACGATTCCCGCGCTCGATTCACGCACATCAAGAGTCCGATCGAATTGCTTGTCGGCACAATGCGACAGCTTGAGATCGTTCCGATGGATACGGAAAGCATGGTCGTCGGTCTCCAGGCAATGGGGCAGACGCCGATGCAGCCGCCGAACGTGAAAGGATGGGACGGCGGAGAGACGTGGATCACATCCAGCACGCTGTTCAATCGATACAACGTGCTCGGACGGCTGATTTCAGGGACGAACGATGCGAGTATCAGGCGTCAGCGCGAACAGCGATTGCGCCGAGCGACGCGCGTACTGAGCGTCGCAGAGATTGAAGTCGGCGAAGACGATCGCTGTCCGCCGCAACCCGCATTCGATCCAATGCCGCTCGTGCGGGCGTCCGGCGCGAAATCCGCAGACGAACTCGCGGATTATTTCATCGAGCTGCTGCTGCAACGGCGGATCGAACCGGATCGTCGTGCGACGGTTATCGATGCAATTCGACCACACATCAAGACGAAAGACATCAGCGATGCATCGAACGCCGATGCGATCCGCGGAATGATTCATTTGATCGTAAGCATGCCGGAATACCAACTGTCATAAGCGCGTCACAAGCATTGAAGATACGTCGAGCGCATCGATACCGCGTGCGACGATAACCTGGGCAGGTACACACATATGTCGAACGACATCTTTCACACGCGGCGTGAATTCCTCAGAGGCGGCCTGACGTTGATCTCCGCGGGGGCGACAGTGCCGTTGTTTCTCGATCGAACGGCCTGGGCGATGAGCGGCGATCCGAAGGATTCCCCGCTCGTCAAGCACGGTCCCGGCGGCACGAACGGAAAGATCCTCGTCGTGTTGCAGATGGCCGGCGGCAACGACGGCCTTAACACGGTCATCCCGTTCGAGAATGATCGATACTACTCGGCGCGACCGAAGCTGGGGATCAAGAAGAAAGACGTCCTTCGCGTCAACGATCAACTCGGCCTCAATCCCGAGGCGACAGGATTGAAGTCGCTTTATGACGAAGGGATCCTCTCCATCGTTCAGGGCGTCGGTTATCCGAATCCGAATCGCTCGCACTTCGTGGCGACGGACATCTGGTCGACGGGGGATCCGACGGAAGCGACGCACAACGGCTGGATCGGTCGCTACTTCGACTGCACCTGTTCCGGCCATGATCGGCCCGATCCGAAGCGCGGCATTGCCATCGCCGGCGAAGTGCCACTCGCCATGCAGGGCGAGAGATTCAGTCCTGTCAGCTTCTCCACGCCGGACGAACTGACGTGGCGCGGCCCCGGGGCGCGCGGAAGCGGCGTCGACGCATTCCATCAATTGAACAGGCCGCACAGCAAGGAAAAGATCGCGGACAACGCGCCGCGGGATGAGAAATCAGCATTGGCATATCTCGAACGCATGGCGATGGACGCACGGGCCAGCGCCGAGGAGATTCAGAAAGCCGCGGGCACGGGCAGCAAGGCCAGGCGCGGTGGAAAACGTCGCCGCGGTCGCAACGCACTGGAAGGCGATCTGGAAATGGTGCGCCGCATGATCCGTGCAGGTCTGGATACAAGTGTGTATTACGTTTCTCTCGGCGGATTCGACACGCACGCGAACCAGGCCAATCAGCACAACAACCTTATCAGGCAATTGTCCGACGGCGTGAAGTCATTCGTGGATGGACTGCGAACCGACGGCCTGCTCGATCGCGTCATGTTGATGACGTTCTCCGAATTTGGTCGGCGTGTTGCTGAGAATGGATCGGGCGGCACGGATCATGGCGCGGCGGCGCCGTTGTTCGTCGTGGGTGGCGGCGTAAAGGCCGGCATTCATGGAGCGCATCCCAGCATGGCGCCGGGCGATCTCGATCGCGGCGACTTGAAATGGAACACAGACTTCCGAAGTGTCTATGCGACGATCCTGGACGGATGGTTGAAGGCGGACAGCGCGAAGATATTAAACGGCAAGTTTGCGCCGTTGCCGCTTCTGAAGTCGTGAAGCTCGTCAGTGAACACGGCGGCCGCATGCCATCTGGTCAAGTCTCGTGACTCGACGCTTGCCCGCAATCGGCACTGCCCACAGGGGCAGTGGCACGCCGCGCTCAGTGGCGTTGAGCGGTCAGGATGATGCGATCATTCGCAATGGCCTGAAGCTCAGTCACATCTTCTGCGCCGCGCGTGAAGTCAACGATGACCTTCCGCTCGGCCTCGAACGCTTTGGCGAGGTATTCGCAGGCGTCGACGGGACGGCATTGCGTGCCGCAGGTGAAAGCGTCGACGGCGACATATCCGCGCTCGGGCCACGTGTGGATTGAGATGTGCGATTCTGCGAGCAGACCGAGAACCGTCACGCCGTGCGGCGTGAACTGATGCGACACATGTTTCAGGAGATCGGCGCCCATGCGATTCGTTGCTTCGCGCATGAATCTCTCGGCGACGGCCGGATCGTTCAGCAAGTCAATGTTGCAGTCGTAAAGCTCACCCATGCAATGGGTGCCGATGGCTTCCATTCCGATGCTCCTGCAGTCGGACCTGATTCGACGCGACGAAGGAACGAACCGGCGTCTTCGATATGACGCGAGATCATTCCGAGCGAGCCAGCAAGTCCTTGAATTCCTTTTCGTCATACGCCGAGAGCATGCATGTCGAAACGCTTCCGAGCTTTCCGAGGTGCAGCACGGCGCCGGCGCCGGTCTTTTCATCCGGCGCCTCGATCACCAGGACGCCGTCATAGGGCCCCGTCGTCCAATACTGGCTGAGAATCTTTATGCCCTTGGCCTCTGCATAGGCGTCAAACTTGTGCGCGCGTTCGGCCGAGTCCTTGATGTTGGAAACACCTTTGTCCGTGAATTTCAGCAAGACGACGTGTTTGCTCATGATGGAATTCCTTTCGTGTTTGGTTCAAGCACGTGATCAGCATCAAAGAAGTTGCGTGCAACGTCGCCCTCATACTTTTGCGGGCGGTGGCGGAAGGGCTTCCGTCGGCGGCGCAATAATGCTGCCAGTTGACGCGCAACGGCGCAGATCCTCGTTCGCCCAGAATTCTTCCATGATCCGTTTCAGATCGACGGCGATGTTTTCGAGTTTGAACTCTGCCTCGTAGACGAGTTCGTTCGTGTCGTCGCTGTAGAATTGAAGCTTGTCGACCATCTGAGGCGTGCGTGTCTGCTCGACGACGACGCCGACTGTATTCGCGGGGCGGCGCGGGGAATGCGGCACCATCGGCGGAAGCAGAAAGATCTCACCTTCGCGGATGATCACTTCGTCGGGCTTGCCCGTATCCGGATGAATGATGCCGACCGTGATGTCGCCCTGCACCTGATAGAAGAATTCACTCGTCTCGTTGACGTGATAGTCTTTTCGTGCGTTCGGACCGCCGACGACCATGATGATAAACGTTTCATCCTGCCAGACGACTTTGTTGCCGACGGGCGGTTTGAGATGATGGCGGTTTTCCTCGACCCATTTCCTGAGATTGACTGGGCTGATGATCGACATGAGATCGTCCTCCGCGAAAGACTCGTGGTTGCTGTCGGAAGACGATGATTGTCGACGGGAGCGACGGAAAAATCAAACTTTGTTGAGAACCGCGTTCTGCTGGACCGACGTGACATGGCATTCATCGCCGCTGACGACAACACCCGTCACGGTTCGCGTGACGAATCCGGGCGCCTCATAGGTAATCGTGTAGGTGCCGGGCCGTTCACCGGCGCCGACGTACTGAATGCCGTCGAAGACAATCGCCGTTTCGGAATAGTTGAGCGCCGTGATCGTGACGCTGAGCCCGGGAATCGACTGACCGTTTACGTCAGCCACAGTCCCGAAGATCCCGTATCGAAATTCGAGCGTGCAGACGACTGGGTTCAACACGTTGCAACCCAGCGTGCCCAGCCCCGCCGCAGCGAGCGCAGCGACGACGACGATTCGGTTCATTCTTCGAGATAACATGATATTCCCCATGCCACGAGGCAGGACTGTTCAGATCGCAGTTTGACTATCGAATTGTAGGCCGCCGCCATGTGGCGAATCCAGTATCCGGGCAGATCCCGATCGGCGAGCCGAACCGGATCACCAACTGGGCACTGAGAAACGGGGCGAGAGAGTCCGGCAATTCAGTCGGAATGGCCGATAAGCGATGAAGCTGCGCTCGACGATGCGTTATTGACCGGAGTCGATAGACGGAACGGGCCACGGCTCCGGAGCGCCGAATTCACCACTTCGGAAGAAATGATAAGACGCATCGTCCAGGTCGCGTCGGAAAGTCAACTCGACACTTCGGACAGCGCCGTCCACGACTCGAAGAATTCGGCCGCTGACTTCGCCGGCGTCGAACACGTCCCCCTCGCATTTGGGGCGTTCCTGCGTCACGGCCATGTCGCCGAGGAAACTCTCGAAAAGACCATCCGCGTTGTCGGTCAATTCCAATTTGTTGTGCGCCGTTCTCCGCACGCTCAGGGATTCAGAATCGGAAAGAAATCGGAATCCGACGTTGGGCAGTCCGTTCACATCCCTGAAGATCCGCTGTGCGAAAAGCACCTGCAAATCAAATTGTGAATCGAGGAAGAACACAATGCAGTCGTCGGGCGCGTCGCCGATTCGCGCAGCGACATCCTTGTGATTCACGATCGTCTGCGATTCCACGAGCCGCATGATCTGGGTCGAACCAATCGCAAAACCACTGTGAACGAAGAGAAAAAGGATGATCGGAATAATCCTGGTCTGGCGCGCCGCATCTGGAGCACCGCCTGCGATCCAGACGCCGACAAGATATGCGAATCCGACGCTTGGCAGCATCAGGACGCGATCGTCGGGAACTGTGCACACAAGAAGCGGAATGAAAGCAAGAATCCAGAGCAGCATGGCGGGCGCCACACGATCCCCGTTGTTGCGCCGCGTGACGCTGCGAAACATCCAGAACATCGCCAACAGTCCGATCGCGCAGAACACATAAACAAACGGTTCCCCGCGCGGTCGAAAATAGAAAATGAAGGGGTTGATGGGAACGATCAACGCCGTCAACAACTGAATGGCCCGCAGCGGTAAGGCGACGAGATACTCGGCGGAACGATGAATCGGATCGAGCATGATAACGGTGTTCGATCCGAAGCCGCCCCGCGAGTAGGCCGCCAACCAGATGACACCTATCAGAGACATAAGGGCGCTCGTGATCATGAATCGGCGGCGAGGCGCGCCGCGGAAGACGACGAGCCCGATCAGCGCCGGAAGCACCGCGACAGGCAGACACGCCTCTTTGAAACCCAGCGCGAGCGCGAAGAGGATGGCCATCGGCAGAAGAAGAAGACGCCGATCCGAATCGGCATACTTCAAGGCGAGAAGCAATAGGGCCGCACACAACACAAGAACGACGACATCCGCCTGGGCGGAAATGAAAACCGTCGGGATTGCGTGGCACGCGAATGTCGCGAACGCCAGCGCCCCCCATCGCGCTGTTCGTTCCTGCTGCGCGAGTCGGCGAAACAGTCGATACACGAGACACGCGCCGAGCCAATAGGCGATCAGCGTTACAACCCGAAAGCCCAGCGGATTTCGACCAAAGACGAGATACTCGGCGTACAGCATCCCCTCCGCCAAAGGTCGCCAATGTTGATAGCGCACGTCGTCGCCGAGCCACCAGGGATGGGATCCGTCGCGACGGGCTTCGGAATTGGATGCTTCCGATGTCAGGAACCGAAAAAGGTTGAGATTGTCCCGTTCGCCGGATTCATACTGTTCGATCACGTGCAGATGGCGATAGTCGTCGAGCATGAAGCCCCAGCGCAGGCTGGCGCCGTAGAGCAGGACGATGGGAATAAGCAGCAGGAGCGATGGGTACGGAAAGGCCTCGACGCAACGCAGGATCCGGTTCTGACGCGGGATGACATCCGCCATGAGACGAGGTCAGACGTCGAGATCACTGACGTGGATTGCGTTGACTTCGATAAAGTCGCGGCGTTTCTCCACATCGTTGCCCATAAGAATCGAGAAAATACGATCGGCGTTCCTGCCGTCGGTTTCGAGTTGTTCGGGATCCCCCGTCTCTTCCGAGATAACGACCTGCAGCAGCTTACGCTTGGACGGATCGAGCGTGGTTTCCCAAAGCTCTTCGGGGTTCATTTCGCCCAGACCTTTAAATCGTTTGACGGTCGCGCCGCGCTGGCCGAGAGAACGGATACCGTCGGCGACGGCGGCGAGTCCGTCGAGTTCGACGGGTTCGCCCGTCGGCGGCACGAGAGCATATTTCGCAGGCGTCAATTCGCCTGTGACGAGTTCCTCGCGATGCGTGAAATAGTCCTGGATGTCGATGCCACGCTTGGCAAACCAGGCAATCGCTTCTTCCAGCTCCGCTGATTCGGGCAATTCATAACGGACGATGACTTTGGCTTCTTCATCATCCTGCCGTGTCGGCAGGCTGACGCCGCCATCGGCGACTTTGATCTTGCCGAATTTCTCTTTGCACTCGCTGCGGAAATCGTTGAACGCGTCGTCATCGGCGAAGAATTGCTCCTCGCCGTCAACAATGGTTCGAATCCACGGGAGCTTACCGCCGTTGTCAGCGCGAGTCTTGATGAGGAACGTGCGAAACTCGATACCTCGTCGCGCCAACGCGGATTTCGCGCGCGTCACGCGATCGATCGTCGCACAGAGTTCCTTGAGGTCGTTTTGCTCGACGAACGTCTCGGTCGTCGGCGTTGTGGCGTTGCCTTCGAATGTGCGGATGGCAACGCGCGTATCCGTCAGGCCCCATTCCGTCAGCTTTCGATCCATGATGCCGTCGTTGAGAATGAATTCTGCCTGCTTGCCTCGCTTGAGCAGATAGAGCGGCGGCTGGGCGACGAAGATGCGCCCGGTATCGATCAACGCCCGCATGTGGCGGAAGAAAAACGTGAGCAGCAGCGTTCGAATGTGGCTGCCATCGACGTCGGCGTCGGTCATGATGATGATCTTGCCGTAGCGAGCCTTTGAGACATCGAAGTCTTCATGCCCCGGCACGCCGCAGCCGAGGGCGGCGATGATGGTCTTAATTTCCTCATGGGAAAGAATCTTGTCCATCCGGGCCTTCTCGACGTTGAGAATCTTACCCTTGAGCGGGAGAATCGCCTGTGTCTTGGCGACGCGCCCCTGCTTGGCGGAGCCGCCCGCGGAATCGCCCTCGACGAGAAACAATTCCGACTCTTCCGGATTCTTGCTGTGGCAATCCCACAATTTTCCGGGGAGGTTGCCGCTGGACAGCGCCGTCTTTCGAGTCGCCTCGCGGGCCTTGCGGGCTGCCTCGCGCGCGACGGCGGCCTGGACGCCCTTGGTGATGACTTTCTTTGCTTCCGCGGGATTCTCTTCGAGCCAGCTGGCCAGCTGCGCATTGACGGTCTGTTGAACGTACGACTCAACGTCGGAGTTCATCAAACGATCTTTGGTCTGCCCCTGGAAGTCAGGCTCCGCGACTTTGACGGAGACGATCGCTGTCAGCCCTTCGCGCCAATCCTCGCCGCGCAGTGCGAGGCCGCCCTTGACGAGGTTGCCTTTCTTGGCATAGGCGTTGAGTGTGCGCGTGAGACCGGCCTGCAAACCTGTCAGATGGGTACCGCCGTCGCGGTTCTTGATGTTGTTTGCAAAGGCGAGCAGATTCTCGTTGTAGGAATCGTTCCACTGAAATGCGACACGGCACTCGAGGCCGGCTTTTTCATCCTTGGCCTGAAGCGTGCGCACGGGATGGAGTACGTCCTTGCCTTCATTCATGTATTCGATGAAGGCCGTAAGTCCGTCCTCGTAGTAAAACTCTTCCTGCTTATCAACGCGCTCATCGACGAATTGGATTCGCAGGCCTTCATTCAAGTAGGCCAGTTCGCGAAGTCGCGTAATGAGGATCTCTGTTCGGAACTTCGTGTCTTCGAATATTTCCGGATCCGGCTTGAATTCGATCCGCGTGCCGCGTTCGTCGGTATCGCCGACGCGTTTCAGCCCGCGAACTGCGACACCGCGACTGAAGCCCATCGTGTAGAGTGAACCGTTGCGCGCAACCTCCACATCGAGCCGTTCCGACAGGGCATTTACAACGCTGATGCCGACGCCGTGGAGACCGCCGGATACGGAGTAGCTGTCGCGATCAAACTTTCCGCCGGCATGCAGAACCGTCAACACGACTTCCAGTGTCGGCTTGCCGTCGATCTTTGGATTGTCAGGAAGGCTGTAGGGCTCGACCGGAATGCCGCGGCCATTGTCGCGGACCATGCAGGAACCGTCCGCATTGATTTTGACCATGATGCTGTTGCAGAAGCCGATCTGGGCTTCGTCAACCGAGTTATCAACAGCTTCCCAGATCAGATGGTGCAATCCGTGCAGCTGCGTGTCGCCGATGTACATCGACGGTCGCTTGCGCACGGCCACCATGCCTTCGAGCACGCGAATGCTGCCCGCATCGTAATCCTTCTTCGACGCGCCCATTGGCTTGTCATTGGACGGAGGTTGTTTCACCGGCGTTTCGCTCATGCTGTCTCCGAAGCGCTGCGTGCTGATGATTCAGCGTTGCGCTTCGCAATGATTCAATCAGCTCTTTGTTGTTACGTATTCGCGCGGCGGATAGCGCCCACTCGAAATCGGATCGAGTGAATCCCCAAACCCGGCGCCGCGTCTTCGAGGCGCTCAAGCAGCCTCTGATATTCCTGGCGTCGAAGCACATAGGCCGTGCTCTTCGATTCGACGATGACGCCAAGCTCGCCCTTCTTGAGCGAGTCGATGCGGCATTTGTCGTGACAGTTCGAAGGAACGGCCTTCTTCCACGCGACGATCGCGCGGCCCAATCGAACGCCGTCGGCAGCGGACTGATGTTTGAGCAGTTGCCCCGTGAGTAAACCAAGCCCCGCGGGCTGTCGCCGGATCCGAAAGCTGCTTCGGCTGTTCGCCAGATTGTGCCGCTTCCAGAATTGCATCTGCGCTTCCGATGCGCCATATCGCAAGCCTTCGGCTTCCAACACGTCTCGACGATACGCCAGATGATCTCGGTTCCGAACGTTGGACAATCGAACGCTTCCTGTTTCCTGCAACGCCGTCAGGTCAAACTCAGATGCAACGGCGACCAAACTCATTCAGACTGGACGCACGGACGGCGTCAAACAGTTATATCGGCGATCAGGACAGATTGACCGGCATGACAACGTACTGAAAGTCCGGTCCGCTCTTGAGCAATCCGGGCTTGGAGCCGTCCTTGAATTCCATCGTCGTCGTCTCATCGCACACTTTCAGGGCGTCGATGAGAAACTCCGGATTAAAGCCGATCTTCATCGGCTGCCCCGTGTAGTTGACGCCGAGCCGTACCTGTGCTTCGCCCTGTTCAGCGGAACGGCTCCGCAATTCCAGATCCTTGCCGCTTAATTCCATCGCGATGCCCTTGGATTCGACATTCGCCAGCAGCGATGCGCGTTTGACGGCGCTGAGGAATTCTGACGTGTTGATTTCCAGAGTCTTGTCGCCGCCTTCCGGCAGAACGTCTTCCCACTTCGGGAAGTTGCCTTCGACGAGGACGCTGCTGATCGTCACGCCCGCAGCGGCCATGATGATCTGATTCGGCATGATCCGGACAGACATGATCTCATCTCCGTCCAGATGCAGGCGATTCAGAATCGTCAGCGCTTTCGTCGGAATGATCGCACGCAGCGGCTCGGCCGGCTTGTCTTCCATGTCAGCCGCCGCGACGGCGAGACGGCGACCATCGGTCGACACGAGTTGCAGCTTCTTGCCGCGGGACTCGCACAAGACGCCGTTGATTGCGTATCGCGTGCTCTCGCGCGCCGCCGCAAACAGTGTCTTTTCGATTCCACGCCGGAAACTGCCAATCTTGATCTTGAATGACGGCTCGCCCTCCATGTCGGGTACGGGCGGAAACTCGCGAACATTCTGACCGACAACCTGGAAATGACTGTCCTGTCCGCGAACGTGCAGGTGATCCTCTTTCGTCTCGAGCGAAAGCGTCTCGTCGTTAGACTCGCGAACGATCGAATGCATGCGATCACAGGACACGAGCGCTTCGCCGGGATCGGAGACTTCCACTTGCGAAACGCGATATCGCAAACCGACTTCCTGGTCGTAAGCCGTCAGGATCAGGGAATCCTTGTCCGCCGTCAGACGGACACATTGCAGGATGGGCTTCGGCGTGCGCGCCAGCGCCACGCCGGCCGTTGCCGCCAGGGCTTCCTGTAACGCAGATCGATCACAGATACATTTCATGGCGATTCACTCTCGTTGGAGGCGGATCATAACCTATCCACGAACGCTTGGAATGCCTTTAACAACCACATCCTTAAGGACTACTAATACTGATAACTTATTGATCAGTCAGTCGTATACCCTAACATTCGCTGTTAAATGGTGAGGCGTTCTTGCTGCTGCTCCACTAACCTCCGCAAACCCTTGATTTTACGGCATTTCCCACGACTCGTCCACGCCTGAACAACTTGTGATTGCCGCTGTCGACAGCTTCACGGCTGAACACATTTTCAACACTGATAGCGACGTTCGCCCGCCCGTCCATTCCCAAAATTAATCAAAACGCAGGTTATCCACATCTTCTCAATCGACGCATGTGAAGCTGGGATCGGCCGCCATCGGACGACCCTCGGCGCAGACGCGACGCCCGGTTGAATGCGTACGGGCACATCGAGATCGAGTCGAATCAGGCGGAGATCGGCATGCGTGCGGAGACCTGACGCAGATCCCGCTCCAGACCCTGAACCTGACCGCGGAGTTCCATGTCGTCCTTGAGACGATCCGCAATCTGGCGATGGGCGTGAAGCACGGTCGTGTGATCGCGGCCGCCGAAGTAGCCGCCGATTTCTTCGAGGCTGTGTGGCGTCAGTTGCCGCGCGAGATACATACAGATCTGCCGGGGCAATGCAATCGATCGGCTTCGCCGTTTGCCCTGAAGTTCTGAGAGCTTGACGCCGAATCGAACTGTGGCGGCGGAGGCAATATCCGGGATTCGCGGCGCCGGCAGCGCATGCTGCATCGTCTGGCCGAGCGCCGTTCGCACCATTTCGGCGTCCGGCTTTCGGCCTTCCAGGGCGGCCATGCCGTGCAGGCGATTGAGAACGCCCTCCAATTCCCGGGCGTTCGTCGGGGTCTCTGACGCGACGAACATCGTGATGTCGTCGGAGAGCTGCAGGCCTTTTGACCGCATCTTCTTTCGGAGAATCGCATTCCGTGTCTCGAGGCATGGCGGATCCAGACGAGCGACGAGGCCCCAGTTAAACCGGCTGACAAGGCGGTTTTCGATGCCTTTCATCTTGCTCGGCGGCGCGTCGCCCGAGATCACAATCTGCTTGTTGACCTGGTAGAGGGCGTTGAAGGTGTGGAAGAATTCTTCCTGCGTGCCGTCGCGGCCGATCAGGAATTGAATGTCGTCGACCACCAGCAAGTCGGCATGGCGATACTGATACCTGAAATTTGCCAGATCACCCTTCTCGACGGCATCGATGAACTGATTGACGAAGGCCTCGCAGCTCAGAAAGATCACATTCGCCGCCGGACTGTGATCGAGCAGCTCGTGGCAGATCGCCTGAAGCATGTGTGTCTTGCCGAGGCCGACGTCGCCATGGAGAAACAGCGGGTTGTAAGCCGTCCCCGGAGCCTCACTGACGGCCCGGCACGCGGCGTTGGCGAGTCGATTGCACGGGCCGACGACGAGATTGTCGAAGTTATAGTCGCCGTTCAGGTGGACAATGGATCCACCGACCGGTCGCGCGCCGCGATCCATGCCGTTGAACTCTTCCAGCAGGGGCGCCGTCTCGGTTACTGGCGTGCCGTCCTGGGTCGCGAATTCCACAGTCACCAGCCGCCCCGTCAGTGATTGGGCGGCATCGCGAAACGCGGCGACACAGTGGTTTTGAAGGTAGCGGGCCTGATCCGGCGTCTCGGCCAGGATTTCGAGCTGACCTGCGTCCAGTTCGCCGAATTTCATGTCGTCGAACCATCTGCGAAAAAGCCCTGCATGGTTGAGGCGTACATGCTTGAGGAGATCAGCAAAAGCGATGTCGGCGTCGCGTTTCTTCATTGTTGGACAGGGCAATCGGCGCGTGCTTGCCTTTGGAAGTCGGCGAGCACGGCATCAATGTAAAGGCCATTGGTTTAGACCGGATGCGCCAGCGAACAGCGCAGAACTGCAATATTAGCGATCCGGACTACCCTCGGCAACAGAGTCCTTTGGGTTGTTGTTATCCTAATAACAGAAGGTAACTTACGATTATGACCCGATTGTGGATAAGATGTGAAATCCCGATCACCGCGCGATCAGGTTCGGATCGCCATCGCCTGATGACCTTCGAGATTATCGACAGCATTTTTTGGAGATACGTTCCGGGCGGCACGCGATTTGCCGTTCGGGCTTGCAGTGATTGCGAAACGGAGTTAACTTAGCTAGGTTCCGAATGACGATCAGACATATTCCCCGAGTATAACCCTATTTTGCGAGGCAGCCCTATCGTGACGGAGTCGACGCTGGATCTACCGACGATTTTCGAGCAGCCAAATCTCTCTGCAGAACACATCGATACTTTGAAACGACTTGCGTTCAGTTCGAAGGAGTCGGCCAATCGATTTCGCGAATTGTTATCGCAGACGGAATCCGGCGCCGAATCCAACGGCGGCGATGCGTCGCTCAAGGCGGGCGTTTCGAGGTTGATGCTCGGGCAGCCCGATCGTGCAGTCACATGGCTGGAAAAAGCCCCCGACGGAGCCCTGAAGCTCTACCATCTGGCCGTCGCCTATCGCGAAGTCGGCCGATTCGCCGACGCGGCAAAGACGTTCGAAGCCGCCGCCGGGGCGGGCGCCGATCGCATCGAATGCAAGTGTCTTGCCGCCGAATGTCATCTGCTGCAAGGCGAGATTTCGGACACGCGATCGATGCTCGAAGCCATTTCCGCAGACGGTTCCTCGTCAGCGCATTGGCACTATGTGATGGGCCGGGTCCTGTTCGAAGAAGGCGAGCGCGAAGCGGCCATCGAATCGATGGAACGGGCGCTCGAAATTGACGAGCTTCATCCCGCGGCCAATTTCCATCTGGGAACGATGCTGCATCTCTACGGCGATGACGACGGCGCGAAGCTGCATTTCTCCATGGCCGCGGAAGACGGTAACTGCTACGCGAACGCCCTTTTGAACCTGGCGATCGTGTATGAGGATGAGTGCCGATTTGAGCGGGCCGCGGGATTTGTCCGGCGCGTTCTCGTCGTGGATCCCGCGCATGAGCGGGCCCGGCTGTTCCTTCGAGACCTTGAAGCTGCCCACGACATGTATATCGACGAGCAGGAAGTCATGGACAGCCAGAAGCGGAATGCGGTTCTGGACATCCCCGTGACCGACTTTGAGTTGTCGGTTCGAAGCCGTAACTGCCTCAAGAAGATGAATATCAACACGCTGGGCGACTTGCTTCGAACGACGGAGCCTGAGTTGCTCGCCTACAAGAATTTCGGCGAGACATCGCTCAAGGAAATCAAGGCGATGCTGACGCACAAGGGCCTCGCCCTCGGGCAGCTGGCTCATGAAAAACGCAACGGCGGCGGCGGTGCCGGCATTGTCTCGATCGCGCCCGTCGCGCCGGCGCCCGGCGTCAGTGCCGACATCTACAATCGATCCGTGGCGACGCTCGAACTATCCGTTCGATCCCGCAAGTGTCTCCAGGTCCAGGGAATCAACTCCGTCGGCGAGCTCACGCAGCGAACCGAAGCGGAACTGATGGCGTCGCGAAACTTCGGTCAGACATCTCTCAATGAAATCAAGGGCTGTCTTTCCGAACTCGGCGTGGCGCTTCGCCCCAATGATGCCTGAGTTCCCCGAATTCTTTTTGCGGGCCTGAACCGGCAACTCTAGAATAATGCGCGACGAACGGAGTCTGGTTCCAGAGCGTATGATCTATGCGTCGACCCTGATGCGGCCACTCGCTTCAGGTCGACTTCAACGCATGCAGAAGGAGCGATTGCGTTGCATCGGCCCCCAATTGATCGAATTCATCTGACCCTGCGCGGTACCTGGCGCAGCCTGGGCCGATCGCGCCGCACGATTGTCGTCTTCACGCCATTCGTATTGCTCACCATTCTTGCCGTCGGCTGTTTCACATTCAGCGATCACGGACCCCGCCAGGTCGTTGAGAAACCGGATCGACAGCCGCCCAAGATCATCATGGATCGACTGGTTCGTGTCCGAATGCTCGGGCCGACTCGGAAAAAGACGCTGAAGCTCGGCGTGTCGTCGGAATACGAACTTCGCGCCGGCCCCGGCGGTCGCGTGATCGAGGCGAACGCGGCGCCGTTGGACAGCTGCGTTCTGGCCCCGGCGCCAGACGGCGGAATCATGCTGGGCGAGATCGACTATCCCGAGAGCGACTTGTTCATCACTCCCCGGCGCGACGCGTCGATCATCCTGAACGGCACGAGCACCTATCGCGGATTGCTCAGAATCGTGCGACGCGGCGACAAACTGGCGCTGACTAATCACATCGATATCGAGTCGTACCTGAAGGGCGTCCTTCGCGGCGAGCTGCCGAAGCACTTTCATCGGGAGAGCTTTAAGGCACAGTGTGTAGCGGCGCGAACCTATGTTCTCTATCAGATGAGATCCTCCACGTCTGATCGAACCTTTGATGTCTATGACAACGAAGGCAGTCAGATGTACATCGGTGTGACAGGCGAGGGCGACAAGGCCCTGGCTGCCGTGGAGGAGACCGCCGGCGAAGTGTGCGTCTGGCCGAATGGCGATGTCGATACACTGTTTTGTACCTACTATTCCTCGGCCTGCGGCGGTCAGTCGCAGCATGTGAACAACGTCAAGCCGCGCGATCCGGATGTGCCGCCGCTGGCGGGGCACGTCGTCTGCAACGATTGCTATCTCGCGACGTACTACGAATGGGATCCGGTTCGCGTCGCCAAGGCGGAATTGACGAAGCGGATCGTCAAGCGATATCCGACCGTTGCCTCCATCGGCGAAATCAGAGGATTGCGCCCCAAGGAGATTGAACCTGGCGGCCGAATCGTTCGGATTCAACTCGACGGAAACAACGGCACGAATGAGACGCTGATCGGCGAGGATTTCCGGCTCTGCGTCGGCGGCCACAATCTCAAGAGCACGAACTTCACGATCGAAGACGACGGCGATGCATTCGTGTTTCGCAACGGCAAAGGGTTCGGGCACGGCATCGGTCTTTGCCAGAACGGCATGGAAGTGAAGGCGCGGCGCAATCTGGATTATCGCGCCATCCTCAAGACGTACTATCCGGATTCCGAAATCCGCAAGCTCTATTGAGCCAGGTTTATTGGCGCGGGAATTGCGCGAGATCGACTGGCCGTCCCCCTCTGCTCCCTGTACCGCCATCTCCTGCTTGTCTTGATCCTGAGTCGAACCCGCGTCCGAAATCCCCGATGACCTTTCGCAAAGACAGATGTCGCGTTCGATCAATGCTTGCGACGAGCATGACGATTGGTGTAGGCTTGGCCGAATCGGGTCGAACGCGGCGAAAGTCGGGAGGTGCAAATGGCAGGCGGCGCCAAGTCCAAGTCTCGTCAGATTGAAGAAAACTTCGCGGATGTGCATCCACCGTTGTCGGTCGATGAGGCCGTCACCGAGGCGGCGCGATGCCTCTACTGTTACGACGCGCCGTGCATGCGGGCCTGTCCAACGCACATCGACATCCCGGGTTTCATTCGACAGATTCTGCATCGCAATCCGATCGGCTCGGCGCGGACGATATTGGACGCCAATATCTTCGGCGGTTCGTGCGCTCGCGTCTGTCCGACGGAAGTCCTTTGCGAAGGCGCCTGCGTCGATAACACGATGCTCAAAGCGCCCGTACAGATAGGCCGATTGCAGCGTTTCGCATGCGATAGCGCTCACGACGTCAGCCAGAAGTTCTACAAACCGGGCCCGTCGACCGGAAAGCGTATCGCAATCGTCGGCGCCGGCCCGGCGGGATTGACGTGCGCGCACGAACTCCGAAAGCGCGGACACGACGTCACGATCTACGAGGCCGGAAAAGTCGCCGGCGGATTGAATACGCTCGGCATTGCCGCCTACAAGATCACGACGGATTTTGCGCTGACGGAAGTCAATCGAATCATCTCGATGGGCGTCGTCCTTCGATTGAATTCGCCGGTCAACGGCCAGAAACTCGCCCAAATGCTCGGCGAATACGACGCCGTGTTTTTCTCGATCGGTCTGGGCCGCACAGCGCCCCTGGGGATCCCCGGAGAGAAACTCAAAGGCGTCTGGGAGTCTCTGGAGTTTATTTTTCAGACGCATACCAAGCCACTGGCCCGCTGCAAGGTTGGCAAACACGTTGTCGTTGTCGGCGGCGGGAATACGGCAATGGACGCGGCGAATGCCGCCATCAAACTGGGCGCGGAAAGCGTCACGATTGCCTATCGCCGCGATCGCAGCGCGATGCCGGCGTTCGAACACGAATACGACTACACGCTCGGCAACAAAGTTCAGTTCGTGTGGAACGCGCGGCCGGTTCGTTTCGTCGGCAAGGCTGGAAAAGCGGTCGGACTTCGCTGTGTTCGAACGAAACAGGGCAAGTCCAGTCGCGGCGGCAAGCTGACGGACATTCCCAAGTCAGAGTTCACGATTTCCGGCGACATGATCATCAAAGCGCTCGGACAGGAGCCTTTGCTGGATCTCGTCGGCGCGATTCCGAAACTGAAGCTGAACAAGAAGCATCGAATTGTGACTGATCCGGCGACCGGCGCGACGAGCGTGCCCAAGTTGTTCGCGGGCGGCGATTGTGCGCTCGTGCCGATGGAAGAAGTCGTCAGCGCCGTGCAGTCGGGCAAAGTCGGCGCCGCGGGAATCGACCGGATGTTGACGGAGGCGAAATAATGACAAGCACGAACGGCAACGGCCGCCTTCCGAACGGCAGTGAATGGGGCGTCGATCTCTCGATCGATTTCTGCGGCGTGCGATCGCCGAACCCATTCTGGCTCGCCAGTGCCCCGCCGACGAATTCCGCCTATCAGGTGCGCCGTGCCTACGATGCCGGCTGGGGCGGCGTTGTCTGGAAGACGCTTGCTCATGAGCCGATCGTCAACGTCAGTTCGCGCTATGGATCGATTGACTACGACGGCCGAAAAATCGCGGGCCTGAACAACATCGAATTGATCACGGATCGCACGCTCGAAGACAATCTCCGCGAGATCGAAGCCGTCAAGAAAGACTATCCTGATTACGCGCTGTTTGTCTCGCTGATGGTCGAGTCGAACCGCGAAGCGTGGCACGACATCGTCAAGCAGACGCAGCAGACGGGCTGCGACGGGCTCGAATTGAACTTCGGCTGTCCGCACGGCATGAGCGAGCGCGGCATGGGCGCCGCCGTCGGTCAGGTGCCTGAGTATGCCAAGATGATCACGAGCTGGGTGAAGGAAGTCGCCCAGATTCCCGTGATTGTCAAACTCACGCCCAATGTGACAGATGTGCGCCTCGTCGGTCGCGCCGCGAAAGAAGGCGGCGCCGACGCGCTCTCATTGATCAACACGATCAATTCCGTGATGGGCGTCGACCTCGAAACACTGGCGCCGAAACCGCAGGTGCGCGGCTATGGTTCCCATGGCGGCTATTGCGGTCCGGCCGTGAAACCCATCGCGCTCAACATGGTGTCGCAGATCGCAGCCGATCCGGCGATCGGCATCCCTGTCAGCGGCATCGGCGGCATCCAGGCCTGGCAGGATGCGATGGAGCACATGCTGCTCGGCGCTACATCGACGCAGGTCTGCACCGCCGTCATGCACTACGGATTTCGGATCGTCGAACAATTGATCAGCGGCATGTCGACCTGGATGCTGCAGAAGGGATTCAGCCGGCCGACGGACTTCATCGGAAAATCCGTTGAGCGGATCCGCGATTGGGGCGATCTCGATCTGAGTTATAAGGTTGTCGCCGAAATCAGCCCGGAGCGATGCATCAATTGCGGCCTGTGTTACATCGCCTGCGAAGACGGCTGCCATCAGTCGATCAAGATCGAACGTGTCGATGAAGAAAAGTACCTCAAGCGTATGAAGAAGACGCGGGACGAACGGACATTTGTCAGCGGCGGCGAGCAGTATGTGCACGGCGCGGGCGACGGGTTTGTCAACGTCTTTTCGATCAACCAGGACACGTGCGTCGGTTGCAACATGTGCTCCCTCGTGTGCCCTGTTGAAGGCTGCATCACGATGAAGGAAATCGACACAGGCAAACCGAAAATGAGCTGGAAGGAATACCAGGCACTTCTGGCGGCGGGCAAAGTCGATCCGATCAAGCCGCCCGAGCATGTCTGAGCGGAATCGATCCACGCTTTCCCACAGCCTCGCGTGTTCGTGACAGGCATGCCTGGCTGGATACGCCACCGTGATATCGATCTGAATCGTCGAATGTCGACCTGAATACGGCGCTAACGCGTATGGGCCGGCTCGTGTCGACCGAGGTAGCGGGATACTATGATCCGCACGTCAGGAAAACCGCAAAACAGGGAGATACTTCATGCGCCATCGCATCACACTTGCCATCGCCATTACGTTCATTGTGTCGCCTGCGTTGAGCTTCGCCGTTGCGACGGCGGATCCGCAACCCATGAAACCGGTCGAGAAAGACAAACGCCGGATTACGGAGCGCAATGACGATCGAAACAGAAATCGGGATCGCGGCGCAGAACGTGATCGAACCCGGGGACCGAATGATGACAATGATCGCCAAATCGGGCCCAGCCGGCGAACGGGTCGGCGGCCGCGGTCGATCGACGACGGTCAGTGGGTACTCGGTTTGACAGGTGACGATACGGACATCGGCGTGCGCGTGACGAATGTTGTGCGCGGATCGGCGGCGGATCGCGTCGGTCTTGAGCGCGACGATGTGATCATCAACGTCGGCGGTTATCAGGTCGGCGTGATCGACGGACGTCGATATGATCTGGGCGAGGAGCTCCAGCGACAGGCGGATCGCGCCGGCCGTGTGACGCTGTTGATTCAGAATCGTCGCGGCCGACAACTCCAGAATGTCAGTGTTCAGATGGAATGGGTGCAATCGCGTCGTCGCGTGGTCGGCACGGTGAGCTATCGCGAGCGCATCGCCCTGCCGCCGGAGGCCGTCTGCTTCGTTGAACTCGTCGAAGTGGATTTCCGCGGACGATCGCTTCGCGTGATGGAAAAACAACTTATTCGAATGGGAACGTCTTCGAGCGGGAACTTTTCCCTGGAATATGATCCGCGATCGATCGATCCGAACCGGCGCTATGCCGTGCAGGCGCGAATCGAGTTGAACGGTCGCGTGCTGATGGAGACGCCGGACACGTATTACGTGATCACGCAGGGCGGACCGGATCGAATCGACCTGCTGTTGCGCGGTCGCGTCACGCATCGCGGTCCCGTGCATCGCGGCGGCGGCAAGCCCGTCATTCGCCGGCCGTAGGCCTGCATTCATCGACCATTGGCGTAAGTTCTTCGTGCCACTGGGTGCTTGTCACCCAGTGCTTGAGCGCGGCGTAAAGGTTCAGCCAACCCAAGCAGTTCCTCGTCCGTGAAAGCGAGGAGGAGAAATCGCCCGACATGATTCTCGAAGCGCCGGACATGTTGGAGTCTGCCGCCAGACTCGGTATGGCGCTCGTCTTCAGTGCCGCCATCGGTTGGGAGCGCGAACAGAAGGGCCGATCGGCCGGCCTGCGAACACACATCCTCGTCGCCCTGGGCGCGGCGGGATTCACGCTCATCGCGTTGGAGATCTCCGGCGCCGCCGTCGCCGCCGGTATCTCGCCGCCCTACGATCCCGGGCGCATCATTTCGACGATTGTCGGCGGCGTCGGATTCCTCGGCGCCGGTGCAATCCTGCATTCGCGACATCGCGTTCACGGCCTGACAACAGCGGCGGGCATCTGGGCCGTGGCCGCCATCGGCGTCGCCTGCGGCTGCGGACTTTATTCGCTTGCGATCTTGATGACGGCGCTCGGGCTCGCGACACTGGTTGTCATCAAGCATTTCGCAGACAAGTGGTTTGACGACAGTCCTGATGCCGTCGTTTCGGAGGCTTCGACTGACGCGAAGCCCGCCGTTGACGGCGACGGCAATCGTGCGGATCAATAGTCGATCAATCGCATGAAGAGCCCTGTTTCTATTGTTCCGATTCGACGACACGATCGTGAAAACTTCGCCAGGATCGCAAGCTTTCGACGGCCGCTTCGCCATGTTGAAAGATGCCCGTGAGGGATTGCGGATCGTAGGCGCGGAGTTCGAGGCGTTGGAGGATTCGTGAGACGACGTTCGCCGCCTCGTCATCGCCGCGAACGTGGAACGCAAAGTCGCTCGTCACGGGTTCGTCGCCGATGTTGATCTCGATCGTGTAGCCATCGCCGCGGATGATGCCCCACGTCGGATCCGTGAAATCGATATTCGGCGCGACAGCCTTGATACCGGCGATGATGTCGTC
>JAJDEC010000385.1 GCA_029259995.1 Phycisphaerae bacterium | reverse complement strand
AGAGATGCCAGAGTGCGAGGATGACCATGCCGAATTGCGTGCCCCAGTCGCCAAGATGGTTCTGCCGAATAACATCGTGGCCCTGAAAACTGATGACGCGCGCGATGACGTCTCCGATGCCTGTGCTGCGGATGTGACCGACGTGCATTTCCTTGGCGACATTGGTGGACGAATAGTCGACAATGACGCGCTGACGGACTGCGTCGGGGACGTAGGTGATACCCAATCGATCGGAATCAGCCTCACTCACCGACGGAATGTCCTCCAGTGCGGCGACCAGACGCGTCGTCTTGATCTTGAGGTTAATGAATCCGGGGCCGGCGACTTCGGGCGGCTCGAAGAATGACGACGTGTTCAGGGCATCGGCCACGGACTGGGCGATTTCACGGGGTTTGCGACCGATCGTCTTGCCGAGACTCATGGCGACGTTGCTTTGATAGTCGCCGAACCTGGGATCCGTCGCGGGTTTCACAAGGGGATCGACCCCACTGGCCACGTCGCCCAGCGCGGAGACGAGGGCATTGGCGATTTCGGTTCGGACCTGTGAAATTAGAGACTGCATGGATACGTAAACCTCATTGCGTGTGAATCAAGCCTGATATCGCTTGGGCGCCAGGCTCCGACGTCGGCGGTCATCTTCCGGGGCGATTGCGTCAGACGCAACCTTGTGGCGGCAGATTGCGCTGGTCGCCTTGTCGAGTTCCTGCGGGAACGTGGCTGGTTGAGATAACGACGGCATGCGACTTGATCCTGAAGACGGGCAGACGTAGTCCCCGACGGGAAACTCGCTACGATGTTGAAATGAACGGCCCGAACGCCCTCCAGGCCTTGGCCGATTGACGGATACATGATCTACGAGACGCAAACCCAATCTGATGTAGACGCGGCGCCTGCGAACAGACCCACGGCGTCGACCCTGCGCAAGCTGAACGAAAAGATTGCGTATCAACAGTCGCGAAAGAAGCCTCGCTCCACTCTGGCCGGACGGCAGCCGACAAGCTGCCCGGATTGCGAGGAAAAATGGATCGGGCTTGCCAGGCGTGGTTCATGCCCCGCGTGTGGGCTCGTTTATGACGAGAATACGCGAGCCTGGTCCGGAAGGCGGCGGGCGCGGCTGGGGACGCCGCTTCTCGTGACGGCGGTCGTGATTGCGCTTTGTGTGATGTACTACGATGTGTTCTGGGTCGTTGTGCCTGCAGTGTTGTTGATACCAGCGTATTTGGGATGGGTGATCTACGACTTCCTTGTGTCGCGCGACGGCCGATTCATCGCGACAACGCCTGTCGGTGTGCTCTATCGGATCGGATCGCACAAGACTCGGAAGATCGCGTGGGATCGTATCGTTCTCGTGGAGGCGACGGCGTATTCCATGCCGGTCTTCAAAGTGCATCACAAGAAGCGCGTTCGACGGATCCGCATCAACAAGGCGATTCGCCATTGTCGCGACGGCTGCGAGTTTGCTGTTGCCGTTGAGGATGGCGTCAAGCGATACGCCTCGCCAATGGAATCACGTGATCCGAATTCCGGGCGGGGCTGAGCGAGGAAGCGGATTGACTTCTTCCGTTGAAGCATCGCCCCGCCGGCTTGTCATGCGCCGGATGCCTCTGCCGCATTTCGGTTGACCCTCCGCATTTCGACTTGGATCATCGCAGCCTTGCTCGACGACAGTCATCCGTGCATTCCGAAACGGGACGCGATCGACGATTGAATGACTATCGATCGCGTTGGCCGGCGCATGGGGCGCGGTTCAGATTGGCGTTCACGCGTGATCTTCCGGACCGGTTTGATAGACGCCGCCAGGGATCGCCGGGACGATGGCCGCCATCGGTCTGTGGTATCGTGTATCGCTTTCTGATATGGCTGAATGGGTTGACCGATCGGGGGGCGCGCGTTAGATTGCCGCGTTCAGATTGCGGGGTAGAGCAGTTGGCAGCTCGTCGGGCTCATAACCCGGAGGTCGTAGGTTCGAGTCCTACCCCCGCTAGTTCAACGGTCGTTGCGAAATCGCGCGACCCACAGGTGAACGACGGACGCCGAGGCCTTGAGTCTCGGCGTTGTTAATTTTACGCCAGTTGTGGCAAGGGTTTACGGGCGACGACGATTTCTGGGGGCTTTCTCCAGATTTCGCGCGCGACATGGCATTCGCCACCCTTCCGCCAAATCTCCCCCGCCGCCCCGAAAGTCTCGGTGTCTCTGCGCAGAATTCGGTTCGGGTTGTGACGGGGTTGGGTTTGGTAGAGGGGAGGGAACGGTGGTCGAATAATTGTGGGCTTTGAATGAGACATATCCACCGACCCAAGAGATCCCTGTCAACGAGGGCGATTCAATCTTGAAATACTTGCGAGGCGACCAATCCCATCTCACAGCAGGGGCGCCTGAAGACGAGTTAATCCAATTCTGACTATGGTACAAATTGTCGCTCTACCAAATTGGTTCATGCATCATGCCGAAAGTACTATCGTCGAATATGCACACATGGCGGAGATTCCGATGGGCATTCCAAACCGCCTTGTCTCGAATTTTCCGGCTTCCCGTCACTCAGTCGGACGAGTTGTCTGACTTCGCTCGCCACGCTTCGGCATCCGGCATTTTTTTCCATGCAACGTACAAATCGACTAAAGCGTGGTGCGAGAAGCTGAGCTCCGCCGAATCGATCTCGGCGAGCACGGTCTCGGCTGCAAGCAGAGTCGTTTCGGCTTCTGGAAATCGCCGTTGCAATGACAGGGCTCGCCCGAGCCGACATGACGCCATGGCGACCGCAACGCGATCGACGGGAACGCTCGATTGGTGAATCTCGATTTCTTGTCGAAACGCCAATTCCGCGTCCATCGCAGATCCGTGCTCCAGCATGTACTCCCCGAACTTTCGCAACAAATCTGCAACCGCCGGATGTCGCTCGCCCAGATTCTCGCGACGACGAGTCAACTCCGACTCAAACAGATCATTGGCCTCTTGGTCCCGATCCAATTTCGACAGGACATCGGCCATTGCCTCGATCGTTGTGACGAGATCGGGATGATCTACCGGCAGGCGTTTACGGCGGAGCCGTACGACTTCTTTAAATAACTCCAATGCCTCGCCCTGGTCACGTTTCGCGACGAGACTTGCGCAGTTATGCAACGCCGTTGCGGCGAACGGATGCTCGTCATCAAGCGACTCGCGGAAGATATCGGCCGCTTCTCGAAACAGCCTGGCCGCTTCTTGATCTTCGCCAAGGGCCTTCAAAACGGTACCCAGGTTGTTCTTGGTCGAGGCGACATGTGTGTGCCGGGCACCAAGCGTCCGCTCAAGGAACTCCAAAACGTCGCGATACGAATCCGCCGCCTCCCGGTGCTTTCCTTGCGCACTTAGAGTGGTCGCCAACGCGGCCATTGTAACGCCTATCCTTGGATGATCTGGCGGCAAGACCCGACGACGGATATCGAGCGCCTCACTCAGCGATGCCTCTGCCTGCCCATGTTTCTTGGTGCCGATCGACACCCAACCAAGGTTGTGCAACATGATTGCCAAGCGCGGGTCATTGGGTGGTAGCACGGCCCGACCGATCCGAACCGCTTCGACAAGGAGGTCCTCAGCCTCGGTCAGGCGCCCCTCGGCTTGCAGCAAGAGACCCAGCCCCGCAAGACTTTGGGCTACGCGCCGATCGTTCGAGCCATTGATCGATCGATTCATCGTCAATGCGGAATTCAACAGTTCCCGTGCACCGGAATAATCGCCCCGGATTCGTAGCAAATCACCCAGGTTACTCTGAAGATCCGCGACCAGTTGCGGGTCATCGTTGCCCGTTACAAGGTCAAGCGCTTCGCGACTCAATGACTCGGCTCTTTCGTATTCGCCGCGCGCAACACACGTGCGCCCCAGAATGCAAAGCGCGTAGCCAAGCAGACGTGGATTTGGCTTGCCTTGGCTACGCCCCAATTCGATCGCTCGAATCAGGTGTTTTTCTGCCTGTTCGTAGTTTCCAAGCCCTTTATAGGTGTGGCCGATTGTTGAGTGAAGGGCCGCGGCGACGCGCGGCGACGCGGAATCGGATTTCAACCGGAGTTCCGCATCCGCCAGCATGTTTTCGAGCACGGAAACATCTCGTCCGAGTGCAAACTCGGGATCGAGTGAGCCGAGCATTTCCTGCAAGAACGTCGTCACTTGCTGGGCGGCCTCGGCTTCTTCCACAGCGGCGCGGCGCTGTCGCGCTTCCGCTTGCCGTGCTTCCTCCATCTGAAAATACATCATCGTCGTTGCGATCAAGCCGCCAACCAGCGCGACGACCATCACCGAAGCAGCGAAAACGGGAAGCCAATTCCGCCTGATGAAGCGGTTCGTGCGATACCACATCGTGTCCCGTTGGGCCCGCACAGGATGGCCGCTCAGATACCTCGCGATGTCCTCTGACAATTCGTGAACCGACGAATAGCGCCGTTGCGGTTCCTTGCGAAGTGTTTTTAGCACAATTGTGTCCAAGTCACCGCAAAGCATGCGTCGGAGTCTACGCATGTCGACGCCGCGGGATGCACAAACGGAAGTTGTCTCCTCGTCATTATGCACGAACAACGCGCTTGGCTTCATGGGTTGGTGTTCGAGCGCTGGGTGTGTCCCTGTCGTCGGCACGTCGTAGGGCATCCGGCCGGTCAGCAGCTGGAAGAGGACAACGCCGAGCGAATAGACATCTGTTGAAGTAGAAACCGGCTCTCCGCAGATTTGTTCCGGGCTGGCATATCTCGGCGTCATGGCCCGGTGGCCGGTCATCGTATGCGTCGGTTCGATGGCGCCATGTTGAGGATCAAGTATCTTGGCAATACCAAAGTCGAGAAGTTTCACGTGCCCACTCGCCGACACGAGGATGTTACTCGGTTTCAGATCCCTGTGGACGATGAGGTTCTGATGCGCACTGTGCACGGCATCGCAAACCGAGCGGAATAACCTGAGACGCTCTACAATCGAAAGCGCAAGATCGTCGCAATGTTGATCAAGTACGACACCATCGACGTATTCCATCACCAGGTATGGTAATCCACAATCGGTCAAGCCGCCGTCCAGGAGTCGCGCGATGTTGGGATGCTCTAGGTTTGCAAGCGCTTGGCGCTCGGTGGAAAATCGTGTCACGATTTCGCCGGTTACGATTCCGGCATGCACGAGCTTTATGGCGACGAGCTTCTTAAACTGGGCGTCGCTCCGCTCGGCAAGGTAAACGACCCCCATGCCGCCCGCACCGATGCTGCGCACGATTCGATATCGACCGATGTTCCTGCCGACAAACGGGTCCGACAATTCCGGCGAAGAGTTCGTTTCGTTGACAATTGATTGCTCAAGGAACTCGTGGGCCTCTTGAGAATACGCCAATAACGACTCCAGTTCTCGAAAAACTGCGTCCTCACAACTAGATCGGATTCCTTCCAGAAAGTCCGATCTCTGATCCGGCCTCAGTCGAATTGATTCATGCAGTAACGATTCGACCTGTTCGCTCTGTTCAGGAGTGAGCCTCATCCTGATTCATCTCCCGCAGCAGCCAGAGTTTTGCGAAGTCCCAATCTCGTTTTGCAGTTGCGATCGAGCAGTCAATTGCGGTGGCGATGGCAATCCACTCAAGTCCGACGAAAAATCTTAACTCGACGACCTTGGCCTTGCGCGCGTAGAGTTCTGCGAGACGATTGAGCGCATCATCGAGCGCAACCAAGTCAATGTCCGTGATCGCCTCGGCTGATACGCCCTCCAGTGAAACCCGATTGAATCCGGCGCCGCGCTTTTGACGCTGATGTTTGCGCGCATGATCAACCAATATTCGACGCATCGCGGTCGCTGCGATTGCAAGGAAATGGCCTGTCGATTCCCATCGAACCGCCGCTTGTCCGACCAGCTTGACATAGGCCTCGTTCACGAGCGCCGTAGGCTGGAGCGTGTGATCGATTCGCTCGTTCCGCAGGAATCCTGCCGCAAGCTCGTGCAACTGTCTATGCACCAACGACATGAGCCGAGCCATCACCTGCTCATCACCTTGATTGAGGCGCGTTAGCAGCGTTGTGACTTCTCCCGGGGCTGTGGACATCCAATTTCTCAAAAAAATCAAGTATTCGTGAGCCGTTTGACGCCCCGCGAACGCGGAACAGGAAAACTCCATGCCCGAATATTGTAACTCAGGGCTCGCTGCGTTCGATGCAAAATGGAGTTCGAGGCCAAAAACCGACACAGGAGAGCAAGATGAACGATTCAAGAGACCTTACGCGGCTGGTCCCACCATACGCGCTCAAATGTTCCTTAGGTTCACTAATCCTCATCGGCCTCGCGTTCGCCACGCCAATGGCCAGGGCGGACCTATTCTCAGGCACGTACGAGGGGATACTGGTCGCCGTGGATGGCGACGATTCCACGACGAAGCCGGCGCGGGCAGTCGTCACACAGATTGGGCCCTTGTTGACGATAAGTATCTTTCACGACCACAGCACGGGCTTCATTCTCGTTGATACTTTTGAGGCCGTCGCGTCGGGCAACTCATTCATGCTTGTGGTAAGCCCTTTCATCGATGTGACGGGCACAATCGATGGTGCCAGCCTACAGATTGTCAAGACGATTCAAGGCACACCGCTACTCATAAACACCTACACGCTAACGTGCGTTTCGGATTGCCCAGAGCCGGAACCAGGGGAAGACCCGGAGGACGGCCCGTGCGCAGAGACCCCGGCGACGGTTACGTGGGTGGGCGGTGCGACCGGATCGTTCGACAATCCTGAGAATTGGGAGGGCGACCAGATTCCACCGGATTCGACCATCGCCGTCTTCCGCAACGATGGAACAGGACCAACGGACTATGTCATGGGTGTGACGCAAAACATACTCAAGGAAGGGCTCTCCATTCAAAGCGTAAGCTTGCTCCTTGAATCGCTCACGCAGACATATTCACTCGCCGGCCTGTGTGGGCCCTCAATCCTGGTCACAGGGTTCAACCGGAATGCCAACATCGAGATCGGCACGCTCATGACTGTCTCAGCAGACGAGATCAGGGTCGCCGCCGCCAGCGGAAATCTGGCCACGGTTGTCGTATCCGATACCGGCGTATTGGACGCACAGTTGATCAGTTTGGGCGAGAGCCTCAGCGGCATCACCGGCTTGGACTTACTCGGGTCCGGTCGTTGTAGGACGACGGACATGCAACTTGCCGCCGGCGCCGTTGTCAGCGTGAGTGAGCCTGACTCTGAATTGACTGTCCGTTCGGGCGGCACAGTCGTCGTCGCCGACACGTGCAGAATCTCGGTGCGAGAAGGCGGAGCGGCAACATTCAACGGAGCACTAGAGATAAATGGAAATGAAAATTCAAGCGTGATTGTGCGAGACGCCGACTCGGTGTGGACCAGCACGGTAACCTCCCATATCGGTTTGTCGTCGATGGGACGGTTCGAGGTACGCGATCGTGCCAAGGCGTTCCTTGCGGACGTCCTGATCGGCGACCAGGACGGCGCCTCGGGCATTCTCGAAGTTGCCGGCGAAGGTGAGGTGAATTCGTCCAGCGTCGTCGTCGTCGGCCAACTCGGCTTCGGAACGCTCGAAATCCACAGTGGTGGCTCGGTCAAGGCAGATTCTTTGCGAATCGGAGCGTTCGATGGTGGCAACGGCACGGCTACAATTCAAGACCCCGTGAGCGAACTGACCGTACTGAATGAAGCCATCATTGGCGACGCCGGCGAAGGGTCGATTCATGTCAGCGACGGCGCTGCGTTTGCCGCAGAATCTCAGCTCACTATTGGAAAGGATGCGAGTGGCGTGGGCATGATGCGCGTCACGGAATTCACTACTTTGGTTGCAATCTACGACGCCACGATCGTCGGCGAAAAGGGAGTGGGCACACTGGTCATCGCCGATCGCGGACGCGTGGACAGCAACGGCGTCAGCTCGATCGGGGCATTCGCCGGGTCCCGGGGAACCGTCATTGTGGCGCAGCAGGACTCCGGAAACCGATCTGAATGGGTCACTTCGGACACGCTGAATGTCGGATTTTCAGGCAAGGGCGATCTGGACATCCGCGACTTCGGTCGCGTATCGAGCGTGGACGCGATTTTGGGAGTCACAGAATCGGGTAACGGACTCGTCGAAGTCACGAAAAACGCGGTCTGGACGGCCAACGAAGTGCGTGTTGGTGGTGAGGGGATCGGCACGGTGATGCTGGACGGAACCGGCACGGTACAGGCAGCACTCGTCGGCGTTTCGTCGATCGGTACGCTAAACGCTGTTCAGATTCAAATTGGGGGAGCGGCCGCACCACAAGGTGTGTCTCTCTCTGGTAACTCAAAGTCAAGAGGATCTGCACAACTGATTGAGGAATCGACTGACCCGTCGCCAGGGTTGTTCACGCGATCACTGCTGATTGAAGAAGGCGCAGCCATCAATGCGGAATCGGTACAACTGGAGGACGGCGGAATGCTCGGTGGCACAGGCTGGCTTTCGTTTGATATTAAGAACCTGGGTAGGATTCGCCCAGGCGCTGATGATTGCTCCATCGGTTCGCTCACGATCGCGGGCGACTACGAGCAAACAAGCAACGGAATCCTGGAGATCAAGATTGCAGGCACGGCATCTGATCACCTGGCGATAGATGGCAGCGCGAATCTGGGCGGGACCCTCGCAATCTCGTTTCTCGAAAGCGACACGTCGCCCGTTGGCCGCTCGTTTGAGATCCTGACTGCGGCAAGGATCTCGGGAATTTTTGAAGTCATCGGCGCGGACAAATTCGACATCGAATACGGTGCAAATTCTGTTCGCGTAACAGTACGAACCATCGGGCCGTCGGAGCTGGTCAAGTGTTCAGAAATCGGTTCTTTGGATCAATGTGGCTCCGGGCTCTGCGGAACCGGTCTGATTCCGACATTGATGTTGCTGCCGATTTCGCTGATTGGGCGGAACCGGAGAGCCCTCGCCGGCAACACGCATCGGGAATGTCGCCAACGCGAACCAATCAACTCAGAATCATGGCGCAAGATTTGAACGCGTGTTCGTCGCGGGTCTGATCAACGTTCAGTGTGTAATCGACCACCCGCATAGCGGGTGGCTTTAGGAAGCCCCCTCCGAAGGGGGCGT
>JAJDEC010000384.1 GCA_029259995.1 Phycisphaerae bacterium | reverse complement strand
GGGTCACTGGTTCGAGTCCAGTCGTCAGCAGTTTCACCCGCCTCAGATTCTCAACTTCGAATTCCAGGAATCCAGGCCGTCTGATTCGCCGCGCGTCGCCTGGAACCGGCTCGCCATCCGTTCCGAGAGACGCCGGGGCTGCGCAAGCGGTTCGACCTGGCCCTCTCAATTCGTGCGGAATCCCGAGCTTCGACACCCAGCAAAAAAGCCCGCCGAATCGGCGGGCTTCTTTGGTGCGTCCCCAACTCTCGGGCCGGAGAGTAGAGAAAAGGAAAGGAAGTCTCACGTTGGGGACGCAAGGTCCATATTGCGCTATTTGGCTTTCGAGAACAAGTGCCCCACAAAGAATCTACCATGTTGCGTTTACCATTCCTGCCATGGGAATCTCGATGAAAACACGCATCGGAGCCATTGATAGCGGCTCGATCGGCGTGTTAACGTTTTCCCTTATCGCGCGATGGCGGGTTACATGATTCGGATTGCGCAACATCCAATGGCTGGATCGTTATCGGTATGACGACTCCGGGCCCTCTGACTGGCCGCATGGTCAAGGCGCCGAGAGCCTCGGCAGAATTGCAACCAATTGGTTGCCTTTCAAGAGTATATCGGATAGCATAATCGCAACCAGGAGGTTGCTTAATGAGTATTCACAAAGACCAGGATCGAATCGAAAAGGTCGTCGAGCTTGCCGCACCTGTCGCGCGGGTCTGGCGGGCCATCACAGATCACAATGAGTTTGGGGAGTGGTTTCGAGTTCGACTCGATAGCCCGTTCAAAGTCGGGGAAACAACCACCGGGAATATCACCTATCCAGGGCACGAACATGTGGAATGGGTGTCGGTGACCGAGCAGATGGTTCACGAGAGCTTGTTTGCCTTTTCCTGGCCACCGAGTGCGGTCGACCCTGACACGGAGTACGACGCGGACGCGAAAGTACGAGTGGAGTTTCGGCTCGAGCCGACAGAACAAGGGGGCACACGTCTCACCATTACGGAATCGGGGTTTCTGCAGTTTCCAGAATCAAAACGACTGGAAGCGCTGCGTTCGAACACAGAAGGCTGGGACATTCAGGCCAAGCACGTTGCCGCCCATGTCGAACGTTAACGAAGCCATCGGTTCTGCCCCCGTATTTGCGGCGCTTGGCGATATCACCCGTCTCGAGCTTGTTTCTCGCCTCAGCGACGGGAAGCAGCACTCGATTGCGCAGCTCGCGGAAGGTCTCGATCTGACGCGACAAGGCGTCACCAAACATCTTCATGTACTACAAAACGTCGGCGTGGTCACTTGCGAGCGTGTGGGAAGGGAAAGCCGGTTTACCATCAGGCCCGATCCCATCGCGAAAGCCAGAGACTACCTGGCTCGGGCTTCCACGCAATGGGACGAGGCGGTCGAGCGTTTGAGAGCATCCGTCGAGGAATGATGCCCTGGCATGCCGGCTGACCTGACCCCGCCTACTCGGTCCAGTCCGGGTGGTGGTCTCGTCCCGATAACGGTCGCCAGCGTCAAGTCAGGAACAGGCATCGCACAACAGGCTGGCCGGAAAGCCGTGCGATGCGATGCGGAGTTCTGAGGGTGATATCAGGACTCGTGTTTTCGAGGTCCAGAGTGCGACGCGAGCCGCAAAAGGTTCAACTGCTGTCCAGTCGCCCCGGGGGGGTCGATCTGGACGATTGACCCTGTTGCTCCGAATTCGGCAACATTTGTCCAATTGTGCGTCACGACGATGTCGCCGTATCGTGATTTTCAAGTCAGCGCCGGTTAAAATGGCGGTCAGTTCCGGCTCTTGCACGCCCAACAAACAAACTTTCGAGGTAGCCCACAAATGAATCGCCGTTTCACCATCATTCTCGCTCTTTCCGTGCTGGTCACGGCAGCCGCGTGCTCGCTCGTCGCCGTCATGGCCGGGCCATCGGCGGAACCACCGCCTGTTACAGATTCCGAGAATTCGCGACCGCGCGGGGCGGTCGCGAGCCTGCCGGCGCCGGTCGACGGCATTCTCCTCGCACAGAAATTCACGATGTCGACACCCTTCACCCATTGGTGGCGAAAAGAACGACCGCAGGTCGTGTCGGGCTATCTGATGGTGTTGCGCGTCAATCCGATTCTCGTGAAGCCGCGGCAAACGGCCGAGCCGGTCCTGTACGTCGGCAACCAGACGGCGGAGCGGCTGAACGTCGGCGGGAACGACGGAAATATCGTCGTGATCGTTCCGGGCAATTTTGAATTGAACGAGGCGAGATTCTGGTTCGGCAGCCGCGCGTTGCCGGAACAGATCGACGCGGCGGAGATTCTGCGCCAGAAGGCAATGGCCGAACACGCCGGGATCGGCTTGCTGGATCCTGTCAATCTGAATCTCGCGATCGCCGCCGGCGGTCCGCCGATGATCGTCGCCGATCGCGCCAAGCTGCTCGAAGTGGCAGCGGCGCTCATCAACGAACATTCGCCGACGGAATCCGATGTTGCGAACGGGTTACTTCCCGTGACAGGCAGTTCCGGCAACTAATCGACAATCATGGCACGGATCGGAGCAGGTCTTGTGTCAGTGCGCCACTTGGAAGGTCAGAAGCAACACGCGGCATCTGCACGGCAATCTCGTCGTCGCCGCTGTCAATCAGGAATCATCGACAATGAGTAAGCACAGTTCCAAACTCGCCGGATTCGTCTTCATCTGCGCGCTGGCCGGCGGCGCCAACGCCCAAGGTCAACTGACAGTCACATCCACGGAGCTCGCGGGAAACCCGCTCACGACGTATCCGTTCTTTGAGTACGTCCGCGCGTTCAACGACAACGCACCGATCGCGCTGGCCGTGGATCCGACGCGATTTCCGACGATCAACGGAACGCCCGTCGATATCTACGTCACGGCGGCGCGAAACGTGAGTCAATGGGGGCTCGATCCGACACTCGTCGATGTTCGCGCCGGCGGTCCGGATACGGTCACATTCAACGGTGGAACGATTCAGACGAACACCGTGGAAATCGCCGGGCCGAACGAGATTCCGTCCGATGCGGGAACCGGATTCGGCGTTGGATACGACGTCGTCATTGACGTGAATCAGAGCGGCATGCTCGACAACGGCGATTTCATCGACGGATACGGATCGAATGCTGGGTTCTATGTCTTCAATGATGTGACGGAGATGGGTCCGCTCGATGTGACGATGGTTCAACACAGCGTCGGCGCCGTCTTCAACATTCCGGCGGGATTTACGAACGAACGCATTTACTATCCGACCAACGGGGCAGGGCTGGGG
>JAJDEC010000383.1 GCA_029259995.1 Phycisphaerae bacterium | reverse complement strand
CTTGAAAGCTTTGGTATCTACACAAGTCGGAAAGCCGCGTTTCTCAGGCCTGGAAGGGCTCCATCGTTGTCTTCGGCGGCCCCGTTCCCAGTGCCGTTGGTCGCGCCGAGATTAGTTGTGTAGATACTATTGCTTGAAAGGCTGGGCCACCCGCTAGTGCCGACGTGATCGCGAAATCCGCATGCCGACCATTGGGTCGGCATGGCACCCCCCACTCGATCCCTGGATCCCTCGAATCCTCGATCCCTGCCCGCGGGCCCCTGCCGAAAACCCCGTTTCCAACGCCTCAAGCCGCCCCGCAACTGTATCCCGACCGCGTCCCTGCGTTACAATGCCCCCCAAAGCGAATTCTTTGTCCCCCTGCGGAGTCTGTGCACCTTATGGCGACTGAACCCACGACGCATCCCGGCGAAATCGGACCGAACACGACGATCTCTGGCCGCCACATCGATACGGTCTATGGACCCGCCGATTCGGCGGAGGTCGATTACGAAACGCATCTGGGCGATCCGGGGCAGTTTCCGTTCACGCGCGGCGTGCATCCGGAGATGTATCGCAAGCGGCTGTGGACGATGCGGCAGTTCGCCGGCTTCGGCTCCGCCCGCCAGACAAACGAGCGATTCAAGTTCCTGCTCAGCAAAGGGCAGACGGGTTTGAGCACGGCCTTCGATCTGCCGACGCTCATGGGGCGCGACAGCGACGATCAACTCGCGCTGGGCGAAGTCGGTCGCTGCGGCGTGGCCGTCGACAGCCTGGCGGACTTCGAAACGCTCTTCGACGGTATCTGCCTGAAAGACGTCAGCGTGTCCATGACGATCAACGCACCGGCGGCGATCGTGCTGGCGTTCTACATCGCGACGGCCGACAAACAGGGCGTGCCTCGGAATCAGCTCCGCGGTACCTGTCAGAACGATATACTCAAAGAGTTCCACGCACAGAACGAAGTCGTCTTTCCGCCGGCCGAGAGCGTGAACCTCGTGACGGACACGATTGAATTCTGCGAGAAGGAACTGCCGCAGTACAACCCCGTCAGCGTCAGTGGATATCACATTCGCGAGGCGGGCTCGACGGCGGGACAGGAGTTGGCGTTCACGCTCGGCGACGGATTGCACTACTGCCAGCAGGCCGTCGATCGCGGTATGGACATCGACGCGTTTGCACCCCGCATCAGCTTTTTCTTTAACAGCCATAACGACTTCTTCGAGGAAATCGCAAAGTTCCGCGCGGCGCGACGACTCTGGGCGTCCTACATGAAGGAGCGATTCGGCGCGAAGAACGAGCGATCGATGTGGCTTCGCTTCCACGCGCAGACGGCGGGTTGCAGCCTGTATTCGAAGCAGCCGTATGTGAACCTGATGCGCGTCGCGTACCAGGCGATGGCGGCGGTCATGGGCGGCTGCCAGTCGCTGCACACGAACAGCATGGACGAGACGATCTGTCTGCCGACGGAAGACGCCGTCACGCTGGCGCTGCGAACGCAGCAGGTACTGGCGTATGAAACGGGCGTGACGAATACGGCTGATCCGCTGGGCGGCAGCTTCTTCATCGAGAACATGACCAACCAGCTCGAGGCCGAGGCCCGCGAGTACATCGACACGATCGACGGGATGGGCGGCATGATCGGCGCCATCGAGAATGGTTACATCCGTCGCGAAATCGCCGACGCGGCCTATCGCTACAGCGAAGCCGTCGAGCGCGGCGACAAGAAGCTCGTCGGCGTGACGGACTTCGTCGAGGAAGAGAAAGAAGCGCTCAAGCTGCTGAAGATCGGCGACGAAGTCGAGCGTCAGGTCGTCGCGGAATTGCAGAAGGTCAAGGCGAAACGCGATCCGGCGGGCGTCAAGTCGGCGCTCAAGCGGATCACGGAAGATTCCCGCGCGGGCAAGAACGTCATGCCGGCATTGATCGAAGGCGCGAAGACGTATGCGACCGTCGGCGAGATGGTCGGCGCGCTGGAAGAGGCGCTGGGGCGATTTGATACTGGGCAGATTTCGTAACAAGGCGTAGGGTGGGCCGTGCCCACCGGATGCAACCGACGACTCTTCAACATCCCTGGTGGGCACGGCCCACCCTACCGAATACATGCGCTACATCGCCATCGGTGACATCCACGGCTGCTTCGACGCCCTTTCGACACTCATCGAGAATATCCCAATCTCAGACGACGACATGATCGTCACGCTCGGCGATCACGTTGATCGCGGGCCTTGCTCGCGCGACGTACTCGAGTGGCTCATCGATCGCGAATCCGCCGGCAGGCTCGTCGCGCTCAAGGGCAATCACGAACTGATGATGATCGACGCGGCCGACGGGATCGACGGCGCGCTGGCGGGCTGGAAATGGAGCGGCGGCGACGCGACGCTTCAATCTTACGCGCCGAAAAAGAAAAAACCCTCAATCGATGTCATCCCCGCGGCACACATGGCGTTCATTCGCGAAACGTGCCGCGATTACTTCGAGACACAGACGCATTTCTTCGTTCACGCCAACGCCTATGCCCATCGCCCCCTCTCGGAGCAGCATGAGACCATGCTCTTCTGGGAAAAGTTCCACAACGAGCCGGAGCCGCACATGTCGGGCAAGATCATGATCTGCGGGCATACACCGCAGAAAAACGGGCGTCCGCGGCATCTGGGCCATGCAACCTGCATCGATACGGGGGCGTACAAGGGGGGATGGCTGACGGCGCTGAATGTGGCGACGGGCGAATATTGGCAGGCGAACGAGAATCGGTCCTTTCGGCAGGCACAGTTGAGTGCGCGGGGCGACTGACGATCGGCCGGATCGCGCGACGATCACGAATTCGGACAACTCGGGATTCGCCGCAGGATTTCTGGAATCGCCCCCAACGTCGGGCTTATTCGCGGGTCCATTTGTTCACGGCCAAGTCTGTATATCGCATCGGCGATCGACTAAGACTGTCACGATCACGGCAGTTGGCGCAGAATACAATTTCAATCGGATTCGCAACCTGTCGGCGCGGCGCACGTAACACTCGATGCGACCGCTGATTTGGCAGCCGGTCCATAACACTTCTTCTTTCGAGGAGCTTCTCATGTCTCGCTATCGAGTTCTTGCATTGACGTCGTTGAGTCTGCTTGCCCTGATCATGCTCGGCACCGGGGCCGGGCCGTTGTCGGACGAATCCAAACCGAGCGCCTCGGATGTCGCTGTCCTGGAAAAGCAAATTGCGGGCTGCAGAGACGAAGTCTCGCGGCTGCAATCACAACTGAATGCGTACAAGGAGACACGGACGGGAACAGACCTCATGCGGGCGTTGATCGCCGAGTCGCAGGTCTGGACAGGAACCGTCGCGCAGCGCGGAGACTATCGGGACGGCGTCCGGATTGACTGCCATTTCGATACGGCGGACTTCAAATCGCGATTGAAGATACGGCTGTCAGAAAACCCCGGAGATCTGACGGTCGGCGACGTCATCCGCGTACGTGGACGGGTCAAGAATATTTCGACGAGTCACAGCAGCAAGTGGTACATCATTGACATCGAGAACGCGACACTTCTCGAAAAATCCCGCCCTGGGCCGATCGATTCGGAATCAGACCAGGCGTCGTCCAAATAGAATCACACTCGGGCCATCTTAGCGCAAGGTGATGCCCCATCCGATGCATGCGCAGCGGATGGGGCATTCGCGATTCACTTCAACCAGACAAGTCGGGACGCCGTCAGCCGCGCTTCTTGAACGTCACGTCGGCTTCTTTGGATTCGCCTTCGGTGACGTCAACTTCGACAGTTCGCGTGCCGTACAACTCGTGGCAGGTTTCGATTGTGTACTTGCCGGCCGGGAGTGTCTCGATCTTGAAATGACCGTCGGCATCCGTGACGGCGAAGAAGGGATGCTTCACGACGCCGCAATACGAACTCATCCATCCGTGAACATCGCATTTGAATTTCAGCATGACTTCTTCGCGCGTGAAAGTCTTTTCGGCGATAGAGCCCTTCTGTGCCTGGGCGATATTAAACTTCTGATTCTTCTTCGCCATCGAATGAACGTTGTGGGCCGTATCATCGCTGTTCCTGATTCTCAATGTCTGGCCTACTTGGATTCCGAACACGTGCGGTTCGTACATGCAGCCTGACTGATCCAGCACGATGACTTCCTCCGGCGGCGGATACTTCGCGGAGATCCCTTTCTTGATGTAGACAAAGACGTGGGGCAGTCCGCCGTTCTCGCCGACTTCGAGTTTCGGATCTGCGTGCTTCTTGTTGTGCTGTACGCAGAAGCGATCGCCCTGCATCGTAATCTTCTTTTCGCTGGGGGCTTCGCCCTCCAGAATGACAGTCCCTGTGATCGTCGCCGTGCCGAACACGGGGCCGGTCGCACCGGTGCCATCATCCTCGGCATCCTCTGCGGCCGTGGAATCCGTCGATCCACTGCTGCCGCTCGTGTTGCTGCTGGAAGAGCTTGAGGACTTGCTGTCACACGCAACGGCGCTGAACAGCGTCAGCGAAAGCGCCGCGAGAAGCGCGACGACGGTTCCCGCTCTTGGCAACGCAATGACAGCAGTCGATTGTCCATTTGTCTTGAGGTTCGTACTGGGGGCAGCCGTCATGTCGTTCTCCAATGCATCAGAATATGTTGTTGTCGATGGTTGTCGAGTCGCGGTCACGAGTAGTCTAGCCGCTGGAACCCGTGTTGTCCGGCACAGACGATGCGGCACTCTCTGCACTGGCCACGAGGCGCACTACATCAGCGGAAATGCACAACAAATAAGGTTCATCACGGGTTTGCGGGAGCCGTTGCCGGCTCTTGTCGACGCGGCGGCTGCATTCCACAAAGTCCCGGTAGGGACCACATGAAAATAGCCTAGCCTTTTCAAGGCTGGGATTGCGACGAGATTTCTCCTATGCATTGCCGTCCTGAAGGGACGGCCTGAACCAGGCGCGTGGCACTCATTCCGTCCCTACGGGACGGAAATTAGTAATTGGAGCGTGCCCCAGCGATAAATCGCTGGGCTATCTTCAATGGATCCTTCCGGGATCCTTCGCGGCGCACAATCCAACATTCAGACTGTGATACGTCGTCGTCCCGCATATCCGTGAAGAACAACAAATAACGTCGCGGCGAGATGCCGCGGCTCGGAATGGGGCGCATATCCCGGCCCAAATATCCCTACCTGTATCGTGACGATGACGCGGGATTGCGGCAGAATGCCCGCATGATGATTCACATGGGATGCCTGCGCGTTCGAAATCTCGTTGTTTCACACATCTTACTTGCCATCGCGCTGGCCTGCGGCTGCACGCATCATGACGCGAGCCGGCCATGGGCGATCGACGCGCAGCGATACGCAATCGCAGCGGATCACGTCGATGCGTCGCGGGCGGGCGCCGAGATTCTCGCGCTGGGTGGCAATGCCGTCGACGCGGCTGTTGCAACATCGTTCGCGCTGGCCGTCGTGCGCCCCGAAAGCTGCGGCCTCGGCGGCGGCGGATTCATGCTGATCCATCGCCCCGGAGAATCGCCCGTGGCCATCGACTATCGCGAGGAGGCCCCTGCCGCGACGCGACTCGATCTTTATCGCAATGACACGGGCCAGTTCGACACAGCCCTCATTCAGCGAGGCGGCTTGAGCGTCGCAATCCCCGGCACCGTTCGGGGTCTCCTGCACGCGCTGGAAAAATACGGCTCAGGCCGCGTGGCGCGCGCCCAGGTGATCGCGCCTGCGATTCGACTGGCGAACGCGCCACTAGACGCAAATTCGCATCTGACGGAATCGATCGAAGCGTTCCGCGAAGCCTGCGGCGCGAATCCGGAAATCCGTGAACGACACTCGGCACTCCATGCGATTCTCGTCGACGAGAACGGCAGTGCGCGTCAGCAAATCGATCGGAGCAATCTGGCAACGACACTTGCTGCCATCGCGGAGCGCGGCGCGGATGGTTTTTACACGGGCCCCATCGCACAGCAGATGATCGACGCGATCCGCGCCGATCGCGGCGTGATGACGCTTGCGGACCTGGCGACGTATGACGTGCGGGAAGTGCGTCCCATTCAGCGATCCTGTTTCGATCATTCGATTTTGGCCATGCCGCCGCCGAGTTCGGGCGGCGCCGTAATCATCGAGGCGCTGAACATTCTTGACGGGTTGGGCCGCGAGAAGCTGCAATCGGCGCACGCGCTGGACGTCGGTCTCTCTTCGGACTCGAATCACGGCGGCAACGCGCGATTCGGCGATTACACGCACTATCTGATCGAAGCGTTGAAACCGGCGTTTGCCG
>JAJDEC010000382.1 GCA_029259995.1 Phycisphaerae bacterium | reverse complement strand
AGAATAATGACAAACGGATACGCAAAGGACTCGAAGAGCCCGGCCATCAACAGAAACACGATCAACAATGACAGTGCCAGAAGCCACTTCATGGAGTTCCATGTCGTCGATAACTTGTCTGCATTGCCCGCCAGTTTCAAGGTGACGGAGTCGGGAATCGTCGCTTTCTGCGGGCCATATCCTTCCCCGCGCATCTTGGCAATGATGATTTTTTCTAGCGTTGCAATCACTTCGGGCAGTGAGACGCCATCGGGTGGATGTATCGTCAACTTCACGGCGGGTTGTGTTTCGATATGCCGGATTTCCTGGGGAGCCGTCGTGCGGTCGACACGACACACGGAAGACATCGGGACCACATGACCCGTCGGCGTGTAGATCGGCACATTCGCGATCGAATCAGTCGTGTTGTCTTCAGACGTCGGATTCTCCGTTCCCGCCACTTTCAGCGACAAATCGATGCTTCGGCCGCCTTCGCGATATTGCCCCACGATTCGCCCGTCGCCGCAGGCGCGGATGACGAAGCCCAGATCAGATACTGTCAGACCCAGGTCGCCGGCACGCACGCGATCCGGAACGATCTGATCTTCCATCTGATCGCGATAGAAGTTGTTCGGATTGGGTTCGGCAAATCCCAGGCCTTCCATTCCACAGGCGGTCATGATGCTCAATGCCGCGGGAACGACGCGAGACAGATCGTCGGCCCGAACTTCCACTTCGACGGTATTGCCGGCTTCCGTTTTGAAAATCGACGGTTGAAAGAAAATCGGCATCACATCGGGCACACCGGAACCGCTCTGCGTCAGGACGTTCTTCAACGGCCGAACCAGTTCGTCGTTGCTGCTCGAACAACCCATGAAGCAACCGCCCCCGAACGACACGTAGAAGAAATTCTCAATCGGCGGCGGCGGAACGCGCCATTCATCGATCTGTCGCTTCACTTCGCTGCGACTGCGTTTCGCCGCGGCAATCTGATCGCTTGACGACTTCGGGTCGGCCAACGTCGCTTCGGCCCGCGCCAGCTGCGGCTGAAGTCGGTTCTTGATCACGAAATTCTCGACAACGTCGCTCCATTTGTCGAGCAGCGCATCGTATTCGGGAGTCCCTTCCTTCGCTTCCCAAAACGCACGGGCGCCCACAATGCCGCGCTCCGGATCACCGTCCTCGATCAGCTTCGCCATCCGCATGAATTCGTTCGTGTTGTATCCCGGCGGGACGATCAGGAAGCCGAACACGAGATTGCGATTACCGCTTGGCAGGTAGCTGGGCTCAGGCGCCATCGCGTAGCTGCCGACGATGGAGAATCCCGTCATGCCGACGACGACCAGCAATCGCCGCAGCGTCGAGCGGTTGATGAATCGAACGACGCCCGCAACGGCCACAGCAAGTCTTCCGCCGCTTTCGTCCGCCCGCGCGCGCGTCTTTCCGAGTATTCGTGCCGCAAGCGTCGGAATGACTGTTACGGAAATCACCAGTGACAGCGCGACGGCGCCGCTGATAGCGATCGCAATATCCCGGAATAGCTGCCCGGCTTCCTCCTGAACGAACAGGATCGGCAGGAACACGATCATCGTCGTGAGTGAATTTGCGACGACAGCGCCCCAGACTTCCCGCGCGCCGTCAGAGGCGGCCTGCATGCTGGTCTTGCCCATCTCGCGATGCCGGAAGATATTCTCCAGCACAACGATGGCGTTATCCACAACCATTCCCACGGCGAACGCGAGCCCCGCCAGCATGACGACGTTGATATTTCGGCCCAGCAGCGGAATCACGAGCAGTGTCCCGATGACGCAGATCGGAATCGCAAGCGCGACGATGAATGTCCCCGAGAGACTTCTCAGAAACAGGAGCAACACGACAACGGCCAACAGGCCACCGAGCATGATGTTCTCCTGCACAAGTCCGATCGCACTGTGGATATACGTTGTCTCGTCGTAGACCTGCGTGAGTTCCAGTTTCAGGCCGCGATGCGCGAGAATCTCGTCGTTAACCCGTTCAATCGCGGCCCGAAGTCCCTCCATCGCCTCAATCACGTTCGCATTGACTTCGCGATAAGCCGGCAGCGCCATCACGAAACGGCCCTTGCTGCGAACGAATCCGTATTGCTTCTTGAACGCGTCATTGACCTTCGCGACGTCTTCCACGCGCACAGGGCCGCCCGCCGCAACCTTGATGACTGTCTTGCGAATGTCGTCGAGTGATCCGTAGCGACCCATCGTGCGGATGACGATGTCGCGTTTTCCCTGCGCGCTGTTTCCGGCGGCTACATTGGTATTCTGTGCCTGAAGCGCATTGGATAGTTCTGAGAATGTGATACCGGCCTGCGCCAGCTTGAATGGATCGACTTCGATCTGTATCTCTCGCTCGCGACCACCCAGGAGTCGCACTGACGCGATGCCCTCGACGCGCTCCAGGAACGGAATCACGTCTTCGTCGACAAACGTCTGCAAGTCGGGCACGAAGATATCGTCCCGATCCGACGCGAGAATCATCCATGCGATCGCCTTGTCGCCATCCTCTTCGCCGCTGTTGACGAGGGGATTATCAAACTCGTTCTGAGGAATCTGGTACTGAACGCGGCGCAGGGCGTCGGAGACATCCTGCTTGGCGATGTCCTTGTCGGTGCCGACTTCAAACTCCAGGCGAACGTCGGCACTGCCCTGCCTTGCCGTACCAATCATTTTTCGCAGGTTGGAAATGCTCTTGAGCATGTCCTCCTGCTTGTCGAGAATCTCGCGTTCGACTTCTTCGGGGCTCGCCCCTTCCCAGGTTGTCTGCACGATGACGACGGGCTCGTCGATATTCGGCGTCAGCTGAATCGGGGCGCGAAGCGGAGACGGCATGATCGACGGCGGAACAATCGTCAGCGTGCCGAACAACACAAGAAGGATGACGCCGACGGCGACTTTGACGGGATTCCGAATGAAAACGTCAACTGCACTCATGACCGCTTTTCATCAACTTTATGATTCGCCGTTGTGTCGGCGCCCGGCGGTTGAGACACAGGACTCTGCGCCTTCGGGGTCGGCGCATGCCCGCCCTTGCCCACGTCGCTTCGCCCCGCCGATTTCGCTTTGTCATTCGAAACAATGACAATTGGGCCCGGACCGCGCAGCCCTTCGTTTCCGCGTACGACCACGAGATCCCCCGGCTTCAGCACAGGGGATTCAACGGCGAGGTACTGCATGACTTCTGCCACGATACTGACAGGCGCCACTTCCGCGGAAAATCCGTCGATCGAATTGCCGCGGGCAACATACACCATCGACGACGGTCCGCGACGCAGCACAGCGTCTTTGGGCACGAGCATCCGAAGCGCTTTGGGACCCGCCGGCACCTTCGCGCGAACAAACATGCCGGCTTTCAGAACGCCGTCCGGGTTGGGAATATCGATATCCGTCGGAAATGTGTTCGCCTGGGGATCGGCGTCGGGAATCACGCGGGAGATCTCCCCGTCGAATGTGCGCCGGAGTGCGTCGACCGTCACATTCGCCGCGTCAGAGACATTGCAGAATCCGATCGCCGACTCGGGCACCATGACACGGGCGCGAACGGTAAACAAGTCAACCAACTCGAGCGTCGGATTGCCTGCCATGACCCACTGGCCGACTTCGGTATGTTTTGCAGTGATCGTGCCGTCGAATGGCGCTGTGATCCGCGTTCGCGAGAGGTTGTCCTCGACAACGCCGAGCCGAGCCCGCGCTTCATCCAACATCGCTTCGCACTGACGGACTTTCGCGTCGGAAGCGGCATGATCAGCCTCGGCAACCACGCGTTCCTTGTCCGTCGAACGATCCAGCTTGGAAAGCCTCATGATCCGTTCGAGTTCATATGCGGTTTTTCTCGCGTCGGCCTGTCTCGACTCAAGTTCCCCTTCGAGCGATGCAACGCCCGCTTTTGCCTCAACCACGGCAAGCCGCCGCGTCACATCGCGAAGCATGCAGATCGGATCGCCCTTCTTGACAACCGCCCCGTAATCAAGCGGAATGTCGATCACAAGCCCCTCAACGTCCGCCGCGACGATCGATCGCAGGCTCGGGCGCAATACGCCGACGAGCTCAATCGTTGGCGCCACTTCACGTTGAACGACCGACTCGACCTCGACCTGAGAGGGTCCGCCGTGCTGAGCCCGGGCCGTCGACGTCGCGGAAATGACCAGAAAAAAATGCAGGAACAGGATTCGACGTGGCAACTGCGATCTCCATCGGCACTGCGAGCACACGGCCATTCAGACTCGCAACGCAAACATGATAGGACGTCCCGTTGCGACCGCCACTCGTGCCTGAGATTTTCGTCCGCTTTTTCAGGGTTTGCACGGCGCATGAATCCGCCCAGCCGCACGCCGATGTCTTCGCATTCTGGAAATCTCGGACCTACGACAACCAAATTGACACAAATCGGCTGCAACAGCCCCAAATGCTGGACTACATGCGTGCCCAGGCCATATCATTACTGGTTGACACGGCAGGAGTTGCCGCTCGAAAGTGCCGGAACGCCGACGAGAACCTCTTCGATCTGATGCGCTGAATCATCGTTCATCGGATTCGCTTCGCGACCAGCCACGAAGCTGTGCAGATCGATGCGTCGGAACCCGGAATTTTCGCAGCGTCAGTGTCGTTTCACCACGCGGGGACTTGCAGAGTGGGATTCATCCTTGCCTGGGGGGCTCGATGATCGATCTTCGTCGAGACATATTGTCATGACACAGAATCCGAATCCAGAATTGCCGTTCGATAGCGATGCCGAGACCGATGCGGAAGTCACGCGCTTTCAGCCGGAAGGCCGACATGGTCTGATTACCGGCACGGGACTCGGCAAGTATCGAATCCTCGAGCGACTGCGCAACACGCACAACGCGATCATCTACAAAGCGCGCGATGCGATGCTGGATCGCCTTGTGTCGCTCAAGCAACTATCGCCGGGGCTCATCGACGATCCCGTCGCATGCGGCGAATTCAAACGCGAAGCACAACTCCTTGCCCGCCTTTCCGGACGATCAAGAAACGTCACACACGTCTACGAACTGATTGGTGACGAGAACGGTTTCTTCATCGCCGAAGAGTATATTGAAGGCGACTGGATGGAGACACAGATCTCCAAGCGAATATTCACATTGGCGGATGCCGCGCAGATTCTGCGACACGGCTGTCTGGCCCTCGGCGCCCTGCAGATCGAACGGATCGTGCATCGTGATGCGTGGCCCGGCAACTGGCTTGTCGGTGCCAACGGCCGACTGATCCTGACGAATTTTTCAACCGCGACGCGCGAAGGCGATGCAGTCCTGCCGCCGCTTGTGCATGCAAAATACTCAGCACCCGAGATTCTGCTGGGCGAACCCTGTGACTGCCGTTCCGACATCTACACATTCGGAATGATCCTCTACGAAATCTGCGTCGGTCGCTCCACGCTCAAACACTGGTGCGAGCAGGAACTCGGCTCGGCCAAGCCGCACGAGGCCGAGTGGCGTGCCTGGCATGTCGACCTCGCCAAGTCGTTGCCGCCTGCATGCGAACTCAATTCGGATGTCAACGAGCCGCTATCGCAACTCATTCGGCAGATGACGGCCAAGGAAATTGACGATCGAGCCGGCTCCTACCAGGAGATTCTTCGAACCGTCAATCGTGAACTGGCCGGCAATAGAGCTGCCCCCAAGGCCATCGGCGATGATTCAACGCCCAAGATTCTCGAAATTCGCCGGGTCGGGACCGATCCGAGCGGTATCTCCGATTCGTCCCGACACGCGTCGCTGACACGACTATTGCGAGAAGACCAGTCGACGACGACGACGCAAATCGCCGCAGACGCAGCGCGAAGACCGGCCATTCGAAGTCGACGAGTCCCAACTCGGCAACCGATGCCCGTCGTATCGGCCGAGGACCGACCGCGCACCGTCGTATCGCAACGCATTTCTCGCGACGCCTCGGAGTCAGCTCGGAAGCGACTGCCCAAGACACCGATCGTCCCGCCCGCGCCGACGAACATTGACGAACCGAAGCATGTGCGCCCCGGATTCGTGCTGACGGCCATCGTTGCCATTGCGCTGACGGCAACACTCAGTTTTGTCGGCTACCACTCATACGTGGCCGTCAAGATTCCGGACCAGGAATTCCAGGGCGTGGCGGCAATCATTCAATCCGCAGATCAGGCTCGATCGAACGGCGATTTCGCGACGGCGCGCGAGAAACTCGACGAGGCATTGGTGCTCACGGAGGCCGATGCGTCGCTTCTCGATCTGCACGAGTTGGCAAGATCGACACTCTTGCTTGTAGAGGCCGGCGAAGCCGTAGAGTCGGACGATTTCGCCGATGCGGAATCGGCGCTTTCACTTGCGGAAAAATCCGGCGCCGCATCGCATGTCATTCATGAGATTCGCGACAAGTTGATCAGCCGTCGCGATGCATATCGGATTCGGGCGCTCAGTGAGGATCAACTGGCAAAGAATCAGTTTGATCAGGTTGAATTGGAATTGACAGATTATCGCAAGATTGCCGGCGAGGCAGGCCTCGATCCCGACGAACTCGATCGCAAGCTCTCTGAAACTCGAGACGGCAGCGAATACGCCGCGGCCGTCAGGGCTACGGTATCGGCCATCGAGAGCAAGGATTTCGAAACAGCGCTCGTCAAGGCCCGCGATGCCAGGAATCTTCGAGATACACCTGAGGCGCGGCGACTCGTTGACAGGATCATCGAGGCAAAGCGACAGCACGATCATCGACTTCGAGGCGATCGAGCCCTTCGGGACGGCGACTTTGGCGAGGCCGAGGCCCAGTACAAGTCGGCGTTGGAGAATTTGCCGGACGACGAAATCGAGAAAAAACTTCGGACGGCCACGGCGGCTCGATTGTTCGTTGAGGCGGACAACGCGCTCAAGTCGGGTGATCTTCTCTCATGCCAGCGCTTGTTGCGAAATTCCATTTGGCAGGTCCGATCCAATGAGGCCATATCGATGCTCGAACGACTGACGCCGGCCTTCGAAGCAGCCAACATGGTGAAAAACGCCGAACGCGCCCTGGAATCCGGCGACGCTCCCAAGGCAATCCTGCTCCTGGAGACGGCGATCCCGCATCTGCCATCACCCGCGCGCGAACGCGCACTGGAACAGCTCGCGAAGCTCAAAACATAACGCGGGATCCCGGCCGATCGGACTGAACGCGGATGCCGAAAGAATGCGCATTCCGTCGCCACAGCATTCGTCTTAATGGCAATTCATGGTACGCCGCAGCATCGATGCGCTCGCGGCGGCCGAGCATTCTATCTACCTGGCGGTGTACCGATCATGACGCCGCGAACGTCGAACGGAAACGAATTGACGAAGTACGCGAGGTGTTTGATTTTCTCGTGCTGATACAGGCCTCTGGGAGAATGGGCCTTCCCCATCATCGCGTCTTCGATGCTCTCCACAAACGTCGCGCTCTGCCCGGTCGGCTGAAAGACCAGCAATGCCGACGCGTCAGACTCAGGTCGACGCGCCGTCACGACGACGCCTCCCGATTCCGTCACCAGCGCCCGATCCGCTTCCAGCAGCTCCGGCAGCTCAAGGACAAACCTGGGCGAATCGCCGCGCACATCGTACACGCGCACTCGGCGCCCACCATCGTCCGTCACGCAAATTCGACCGTTGGAAAACGCAACGGCATGGGGCCCGCGAAATCGAAAATCCGGATCCAGCAGTCCCTCAAACGCGCCGCTCGGCGACAGAATCTGAACCCTGTGATTGCCTCGATCCGCCACGTATATCCGCTTCATTGAATCCGCTGCAACGTCCGCAGGCGAATTAAATTCGCCGTCGAGGAAACTCGGCGGTCCCGGCCAGGTTGCGCGATCCGGTATGGTTCGGACAAGCTCATGGCGCCCCCGACTCGTGTCGTAGATCGCCAGCACATGATTCACGGGGTCCGTAACGGCCAATCCTTCGTTACAGAACGACAGGCCCTCGTAATGGGGTGTGTAGCCCGGATGCCGATTCGTCCGCGGCATGTAAGGCTGCGAGCCGGCGACGGCATCCCAATACAGCATGATCGGCGGGCCGTTGCCTGACAACGTGATGTAGCCGACGTTATCCTGAATCGCGAACTTGTGGCATTCTTTTCCGTGCGGAAGGAACGTCGGTTCCGACATCGCCCCTTCCCGTCCTTCTCTGTCCGCCAATGACACGGCAAACCACGTGTCCATGCCCTTTGTCGCGGAGCCCGCGTTTGAATCAAAGTAGTCCTGGATACTCTGATTGGCAGCGCCCATGTTGATCGGCTGCAGAATCGACGACACGAGCGTCCAGGGGCTCGTATCTCCGCCGCCGAATCCCATCCGACGATAGAGCCGATACTCCCCGACTTTCGCAAGATCGATACCCGACGAAACGGGCCAGGCGACGGTCAGTTCCGGATGCGGATCGTTGCGCGACGGCATCTGCGCAAACGCAAACGGAATCCGCGGAATGTCCGCTGCATTGCGATTCGGGAATCGAGTCTCAATGCGATGGACGTACTCGCGCGTTTGCCCTCTCAGGAAGGCCTCGTTGCACGTCGCCAGCGAAAGGAAGTCGAATGCCTCCATCTGCCGCTTACCGTCGCCGTAGCGCATTCGAAGCAACAGCAGTCCGTTGCCGCCGTCGGTCGCAATCGGGCCGAATGCATTCGCCTTGACTGGATAGCCATCCGGCGTTTCGCCGGCGGGCCACGGCCGATTGGGCAACGGTGCACGCCCCAATTCGTCGGTCTCTACCTCGACCCACGGATCCGATCCACTGATGCCCCGAACGCGGCGATTCCCGTTGTCATCCGTGATGAGCTGGAAGACTTCAATTGTCACGCCCGGAATCGGGACACCGTTGGTGCCGACGACTTCGATCTTGATTTGCTCCGGCACCTGCGTCAAATAGGATCCGCCGACACCGCGCGGCGTGCCGATGATGCGATTGAGATGTGCCGCCTCGACTTCCGAAAAGAGGAACGGACCCGCTTGGCGCATCATCAAGGGCGACTCGGTGGATACATGTCGAACAATCGCGGGCCGGCCGAATCGATCGTAGACGTCGCATTCCGACAGCGTCGTGTCGAAGACTGATGTATCGATCAGACTGATCTCCTGCCCCAGTCGCTGAAGCGCCGGCCAGTCAATTCGAAGTGCGTCGACGTCCGCGACTTCAGCAGCCGCGTCCGGATGGCCCCACATCGATACGAAGGCTTCGTACTCAGCGCGCCCGCGAGAGTCGACGAGTTTCTGTCGCTCCGCAACGTGATCGATCTCTTCGTCGACAACGACGATGCGATCCAATCGTACACGTTCCAGCACGCCGTCCGGCGAGGTTGGATAACGGGAGGCATCCAGCAACGCG
>JAJDEC010000381.1 GCA_029259995.1 Phycisphaerae bacterium | reverse complement strand
GACCTGCCGGAGGACGAAGGCACCGTGGACGACATCCTGTGGCTGGATCGAATGCGTAATGTCCACAATCTGTGCCGTCGGAGCGCGCTGAAGCAGAACCCCCTTCATGCAGGCGACGTAATGATCGGCGTTGCCGAAGTCAGTCAGTAGTGTGATGGCGCTCATATGGGATGGTGCCTTACGACGGGCGACAATCGGAAAAAACCGGAAGTTGCAATTGAGTTTACGAACGCTTGTGACGGGGCGTCAACGACCGGAAACGGCTGGTCCGGATGTGACCACGATAGGGCGGTCCAGGTTTTTCCGATAACAGATTTTTCATTGGCTTCGAGGAGGATTGTGCTGACGGCCTGCAGTCGGGCTACATTGAGGTAACTGATTTGTATTGATATAGTTACGGGCATTTTGGTGAGGCTGGTCTTTGGGACTTATTTCGACCCATGGTATCTGGATCAGAATCGGATCTGGGGCTGTCGACCCGGGTTTGCGATACTATTCTCAGGGAATTGAACCCCGCGTCGGGTACGTGTACCTTGCGCATCCCCGTCGCTGACCTCTTTGGAGGTCGGACTCGCTGCGGGGCACGAGGTCAGAGGCTCGCCGTCAAGTCCGGCGGGGATCGTAGATGTTTGAATTTTCCTGGCTTCGGCCGAATCGCGCGGGCGACGCAAAGCGTCGATCCGCCGCAAACGGATTGCGATGGCGCGATCGAATTCGCGGGGCGGTGGGTTGGCCGTTGGTCGTGGCCGCCGGCTTCTGGGCCTGCGCGTCCGTGATTGTGACGACTGGCGATGAGCCGCTTGGGTATGCCGTTGGCAAGGAACTATTTCAGCCCGTCGTCGCCCGGGTTGGATTTGATCGCGTCGATCAGAATGAGACCAAGAAGTTTCAGCGAGCGCAGCAACAACTCGTTCCCAATTACTACAGGTACAACTCGGTCCTTGCGGATCAGATCAAGGCGGAGATTCGATCTTTTTATTCTGCGGTCAAGGCATCCGAAACCTTCGAGGCGTTTGCATCCGCCCATCGCGATCGATGGCCGCTGGACGAAGCAATGTTCAGCGTCATGAAGCCGTGGACGGAAAGGTCGGCGAGTATTCTCGAAGAAGAGTTGACGTCTCTCGAAACGCGGCTCAAGCAACAGCACATGACGGCGCAACCCGGTGTCGATCGCGAGATTAACTACACGGGCAAGACGGTCAAGTTTGAAGATGTGACGCTCGTGCCGAATCCGGATGCGGGTGCTCCCGGGGCGAATGGCGAGAGCGCGCCGCAGATTCTATTTCGTGACGTCGCTGCGGCAGAGCTGAATTACGCCGAGAATGGGAAACACGTGGCCAGGGTGGCCATCGACGTTGTACCGCCGGGATTCCCGATCGCTGCGCGTCCGGTATTGGAGACCATCGTCAAGAGGTCGATCGCCCCCGAGGGGCAACCGCCGAATCCCGTCTTTGTCTATGACGAGGTTCGCACCAGGCGGGAAATTGAAAAAGCGGGCAACGTCGAAGCAAGAACTCTGCCTGTCAAAAAGGGCGAAGAACTCGTTTCGGCAGGCAAGATCTCGCAACAAGACTATGCACTCCTTCAGGCCGAACACGCGGAATACCTGAAGCAACGCGAAACGGATGAGGAGCTCGGGAAGGAATGGGCCAAGCGACGATTCGGATTGATGGGAGTCACGCTTCTCCTGACGATCGGTCTGGCCGTCTTCACATTCCGATGCCAGCCTCGAATCGCGCAGAAAGCGCCGCGCGCCATCGGTGTCGCGACGCTGCTGATCGGCATGTTGGCGTTCGATCGTTACTTCCTGCTTGAAATTGGAAATTCGCCCATGTGGGCCGTGACGACGGTCACGATGACAGCGGCGATTCTGACGGTCGCATACAGCCAGTTGTTTTCCTTCGGCGCGACTTCCGCGTTGGCCTTGCTGACGGCACTGATACTCGGGGCGCCCTATGGCTTGATGGTTCTGCTCGTGACAGTCGCCGCCGTCACGGTGCTGATGCTCCGGGAAATCCGGACGCGCATGAAGATGGTCAAAGTCGGCGTGGCGACGGCCGTGGCTGCAGGAGTCAGCGCGGCGTGCACGCTTGCGGCGGACGGTCAGCCGATGTCGTCGGATGTGCTCGTCGCGGCAATTGCGGCATTTGTGGGCGTCGGCATCGTTCTCGTCCTGTTGCCGGTCATCGAGCGCGCCTTCCGCATCACGACGAGTCAGACGCTTCTCGAATGGGCGGACACGAGCCGGCCGATTCTCCGGGAGCTGATCGAAAAAGCGCCCGGCACGTGGCAGCACAGCCATCTTCTGGGGAGCATGGCGGAAAACGCCGCGGAAGAAATCGGCGCGAATGGGCTGCTTGTTCGAGTCGGCGCGTATTACCACGACATCGGAAAGACGTGCAAGCCGCATTATTTTATTGAGAATCAGGACGCGAACATCAGCGCTCATCGCGGGCTTGCGCCGAGCATGAGCCTGCTTGTCATTCTGTCGCACGTGAAGGACGGGCTTGCACTGGCGAGGGAACACGGCGTGCCGCCGATTCTTCATCAGTTCATAGCCGAGCATCACGGCACGACGGTCGTTCGATACTTCCATCACCTGGCGAGCGAGGAAGCCAAGGCGAGTGGATTCGCGTCTCGTGAGATCAGTGACACGGACTTCCGCTATCCGGGGCCGAAGCCGCGAACGCGGGAGGCGGCGATTCTCATGGTGTGCGACGGCGTCGAGGGCGCCGTCCGGTCGCTGCATGAACCGACGGCGGGACGTATTGAGACTGTGGTTCACGACGTATTGATGGCGCGGCTGATGGATGGTCAGTTTGACGACTGCGACATTACCTTGCGAGAACTGGCAATTATCGAGCGCTGCCTGGTCAAGAGCTTGCGAGCGATTCATCACGGTCGTATCGCCTATCCCAAGGCCAACGAGCCATCGCGTGCGAAAGCGAAGACGGCATGAGCGAGTCCGCGGACCCTTGCGAATCAGCTTCCGACGAACCGGAACCCATATCAGGCATCGAGATTTCCGTATCAAGCTGCGCGGACCGTCTCGCCGACGAGTTGCGTGATGCAGCGCGACACGCGATCACATCTCATGGGATTCAAACAGGACAACTGGAAATCGCCGTGGTCGACGATGCCGAGATGCGCGCCCAGCATGCGCGCTGGATGGACGATGACTCGACGACGGATTCGCTCGCATTTGATTTGCGCGACATACCGGACGATCGCATTGTGGACGGTCAGCTCATTGTCTGTGAATCGCTTGCGCGTCGACGCGCCGAGGCGGCCGGTCATGCCTGGGAGCACGAGTTGACGCTCTATGTCATTCACGGATGCCTGCACTTGTGCGGATTCGATGATCGCGAACCGGCGGATGCCGATGAAATGCACGCCGAAGAGGATCGGATACTTCTGGCGCTTGGATTGCCAGCGGTATTTTCTCGTGGGGAATCGCGGGACGAGGGCGCGTCTTCATGAGAGTGGCGGCGGTTCAATTCGAAGTGGATACGGCGTCGCGCACGGCGACGCTGCAACGCGCGCTGAGCGCACTGGACACGGCGGCGGAATTGGATCCGTGCCCGGATCTCGTCGTGCTGCCTGCGTTTCTGGATACATGCCAGGACAAGACGGGCCCGCACCATGAGATCGCGCGCGGTCCCGGGTCGGCCGCCTGTGGATTTCGGGCCCGCAACTGGGGCGTCTTTGTCGCGATGGGGCTGGCGGAGCGCGCGAAACCGCTGCCGAGACTGAAGGGCGTTTTGTTGGATCGCGACGGCGATCATCGCCTGATTCAGTCGATGACACGGGCGAGCGAACCGTTGGCCAGGTCCTTTCAATGCGAGAATGCACCACTCGGCGTCGCGGATTTGCTGATCGGTCGAATCGCAGTGCTCACGGATGGCGACATCATCAGCGAAGACGCATGGAAGGAAGTCGTCGGCAAGCGGGCGCAATTGATCGTGGGCACGATCGGCGGTGGCGCCGTCAAGGCAACACAGCTGGAGGCGGCGCTGACGAAGCTCGCCAGGCATTTCGGGCGGCCTTGTGTCGTCGCGGACATTGTTGCACGCGGACAGAATTCAGGGCTTCGGCGAGAGGGTGTCAGTCGCATTATCAACGCCGAAGGTCGTGTCATTGCGTCCGCGCAGGCGGGTTCGAACGAGACGATCATTGCTGAGTTGGAGTTGCCCGCCATTTCCGCGTCAGAAGAATCGACGGTATCTGAAGCGGAAGGCTAGTGGATAAATCGTGCTGATCGGATTGATGATTCTGTGGACGTTGCTGGCCGTGTTCTTTGGCACGGCCGTTATCGCTGCGCGATTCGCGTCGCCGTCGCGCTTGTCCACGCTGCTCGGACCTGCAAAGACGGCCGCCCGGCTCGACGCGTTCTTTGAGAATCAGGATGCGTTTGCTCGATGTGCGCTGGGCTATCGGCAATTGACGATCGTCGCCTTCGTGCTCACGTTGAATTCTTATCTCGAGACGAAATATCAGACGTCTGTGCGATGGATCTGGTTCTGGGTCTTCTGCGTCCCCTGGCTTGTGATCATGGGCGTGGCCGTGCCGACCGCATGGGCGCGGCATGCGGGCGACAGTTTTCTTTCCAAGACGCTCGGACTGCTCGATGGGATTCGGATCATGAGCCGGCCTTTCCTGGTCGTGCATGACTTCGTCGGCGAGATCATTCGGCGGCTCGCCGGGGCGCCGCGCGATGTGGACGCCCAATCGGCCGAAGTCGAGCGGGAGATTCTTGACGCAGTTCGCCACGGCGAGACGCGCGGCGCGGTCCACGCGACGGAGACGGAGATGATCCGCAGCGTGATGGTGCTCGACGAAACCAGCGTCGGCGAGATCATGACGCCGCGGACGGACATCGTCGGCATCGACAGCGAGTGCACGCTGGAGCAGGTCCATGCGCTGATTCGGACGGACGGCCATTCGCGAATCCCCGTGTACGAGGGAACGATCGATCATGTCATCGGAATTCTCTACGCCCGCGATCTGCTGGTCGCCGACAGCACGGATTTCTCGTTGCGGGCCCGGATGCGCGATGTGAGATTTGTGCCGGAGACGAAGGATCTGGCGTCGTTGCTGCGAGAGTTTCAGGCGAATCGCGTGCACATCGCGATCGTCCTCGACGAATATGGCGGCACGGCGGGGCTCGTGACGATTGAAGACATTCTCGAAGAGCTTGTCGGGGAAATCACGGACGAGCATGACGAACCGCCGATTCCGCCGATTGACATGATCGACGATCGAACGGCGGAAGTCGATGCACGTTTGCGCGTGGAGGAGATCAACGAAGAGCTGGATCTTTCACTGCCCGAGGACGACGCATATGACACGATTGGGGGATTCGTGCTCAG
>JAJDEC010000039.1 GCA_029259995.1 Phycisphaerae bacterium | reverse complement strand
CTGGGCGCGGGACTTGAACGCGAATGCGTCAAGTACATCCGGATGATTCGGCCTGCCGCCGTTCCGCATCGTGACTTGATCGCGTTCGGCGATGAACTGCTTGAGCGAGACGGCCGACTCATCGAGGCAGCCTGTGAACTTCCTTAGCGCCGAGCTCGCACGAGCGTAGCGTCCGCCCTCCGTGGCGGACGGCGAAAGTCGGCTGGTACGTGAATCCCTTCTCGTACCCATCCCCGCGGGAATCCTTTCCTGCAAAGCCGAGACGCGAAGCAGCCGCTCGACAACTCAACTGCCGCCGCGCCCACCCAACGCGAAGCGCCGACCAAGTCCTCATATTGTCATGATCTTTTCACGACCAACCAACTTCGGGGCAGACGACTCGCGATCGATGCGAAAAGTCTGACAGTTTTTGCGTCAATTTGCGGGACTTTGCGACAGTTTGCACGAAAAAGTCGGCTCTTCATGGATTTGCGGGGACCGTTGACGGCGCTTACCGACGCGGCGACTGCGTTCCATCAAGTCCCGGCAGGGACGACATGAAAATAGCCCAGCCTATTCAAGGCTGGGATTGCGTCGAGTGTCTTTCTGCGCATTGCCGTCCTGGAGGGACGGCGCGAGCCAGGCGCGTGGCACTCATTCCGTCCGTCCGGGACGGAAACTGGTATCTGGAGCCGCATGCCCCAGCGATGAATCGCTGGGCTAATCTCATTGGATCCCTCCGGGATCCTTCGCCGCGCACAATTTAGCTTCCAGAGCTTAATACGCCGTCGTCCCGCAAATCCGTGATGAACCAAGAGAATTCGCCCACTGCCGGCAGCGATCCTTTGGGGCGATGCGTTTTGCCTCCAACTCGCGTTCCCACGCAAACTACATCGCAACAATTTGAGCACTGCGTGCGCGATTCGCTGTTGGGCAAATCGGGGGATAGTTCGCAATGACGGGATTCCCGCTACGTGCCGCGGTCATCGTACATCGTTTGCTTGCGCAACGGCGCCCGTGGCACGCCCATTGCACTGTCGGGGCAGCGGCGATCGTGGCGTGCGATCGCGAACTGTGCGAGGCAAGCGAAACGGGAGACGTCATCATGTTCAAACGAATCAAGAATCGAAAGCAGAGTGCAACGGGTCCTTCGATGCTCCGCAAGACGGCCGTACTTTGGCTGGCGATGCTCGGATTGCTGGCGACGGCGCTGCCGTTCGGAAGCGGTTGCGACGAAGAACAGATTCGGGAACTCGTCGCCGATGCGCGAGATGCGGCGGAAGATCTGGATCCGTGGACGAAGTTCTGTCTGCTCAATACCGAAGCCGAGGACTTTGCCGCCTGCGAGGCGGGGCACGTCGAGTAGCCACGCGCAATCTGAGACCGACGAGCTGACTATTGTAAGAGATCGACAAATGGCGCCCTGATTGGCCCGCATCGCGAGGCCAATCAGGGCTTTCGCCCAATTCGGCATGAATTTCCGGATGATCCGACATCAGATGATTGAACGTGTCGCTTCGACGTCGATGGCATCCTGACCAGCACGATGCAGAACGTCCTGGATTTGATTTTTCCATCGCCCTGCGTGACCATCGGACCCACTCGCATCAACATCGTGGGACCGTCGTCGATCGGAATGTCGCGTCATGCAGGATTTTGAGAAACTGGGTTCGTTTTATCTTGGCAGGGAATATGACGACGCCGCGCGCCGCGTTCTGGACAACCTAATCCTCTACGACGCGCGCGATCTGACGACGCACGCCTTGTGCGTCGGAATGACCGGCAGCGGCAAGACGGGCCTCTGCGTTTCATTGCTCGAAGAAGCCGCCATCGACGGCATTCCGGCGATCGTCATCGATCCAATGGGCGACTTGCCCATCTTGATGCTGCGATTCCCTCAACTGCGCGCGGACGATTTCCGACCGTGGGTCGACGAAGGCGCCGCCACACGCGCCGGCAAGACAGTCGATGCATTCGCGAGTGACACGGCCCAAATGTGGCGCAAGGGCCTCGCCGACTGGGGACAATCGCCGGATCGGATCCAGCGATTGTGCGACGCCTGTGACGTTCGCGTCTGGACGCCCGGAAGCTCGGCGGGACATCAGATATCCGTACTTCGATCGTTCAGCGTTCCTTCACGTGAAATCCTGGACGACGCCGAAGCGCTTCAGGCCCGTATCCAGACACTCGTTGGCGGATTGCTCGGCCTGATCGGCGTAGACGCCGATCTGCGAATGAGCCGCGAGGCAATTCTGCTCGCCAATATTCTTCAGAATGCCTGGAACGAGGGGCGCGATGTCGATCTGGCGACGCTGATCCGCCGCATTCAGGATCCGGGATTCGAAACCCTCGGCGTCCTTGATCTGGAGTCGATGTACCCGCGCAAGGAACGGTTCGAACTCGCGATGCAGTTGAACAACCTTCTCGCGTCGCCCGGCTTTGCCGCATGGCGGGAGGGCGAACCACTTGAGGTGCCGCGGCTCTTGTCTGCACCAGATGGCCGCCCGCGCATCTCGATCCTGTCGATCGCACACTTGTCTGACGAGCAGCGCATGTTCTTCGTCACGCTGCTGCTGAACGAAGTGATCGCGTGGATGCGAGCCCAGTCCGGTACGGGCAGTCTTCGCGCCATCGTCTATATGGACGAGATCATGGGCTATTTTCCGCCCAGCAAGAATCCGCCGAGCAAGCAGCCCATGATGACGCTGTTGAAGCAGGCCCGCGCGTTCGGCGTCGGTGTCGTCCTTGCGACGCAGAATCCTGTCGATCTCGATTACAAGGGGCTCTCGAACACGGGCACCTGGCTGATTGGCAGGCTTCAAACGGAACGGGACAAGCTTCGATTGATGGACGGCCTCCTTTCCGCCGGCAGCGGCATCGAACGCGCGACGCTCGAACGGCTGCTGGGCGGACTCGGCAAGCGCGTCTTCCTGATGCATAACGTGCACGAAGATGAACCGGTTCTGTTCCACACGCGCTGGGCGATGTCCTACTTGCGCGGTCCGATGACGCGGCCGCAGATTGAGGCGATTACAGAGCGTGAGAAGCAGTCGACGACGAATTTGTCGCCGATGCCGAAGGCGATCCCTGCAGCGGTACTGCCGTCTCGGGCAGCCAAGGCTGTCGAAATCGAAGATCCGCCGATTCTCCCCGAGATGGCGGAGCAATCATTCCTGGGGATCAGCGAGCCTGTCGGAACCGGCGATCGCGTTGTCTATGCGCCGATGCTCTTCGGGGCGATGCGGATTCACTACGCGCTCAGCAAGGCGGATATCGATGAATGGTGCGAAGCGGCATTCGTCACACGGCTTGACGAGGATTCCGGTCGCGATCCATGGTCCGATGCCGTTCGACTCGCGTCGCCGCATCCCGATTGCGGGCCCGAGGCGGACAGCCCGGGCGGCTATTGTGATCTGCCGTCTGAGGCGATGCGCGAAGCGACGTACAAACGATGGATCAAGCAGTTGGCCGCTCATGCCTATCGTGCCGCGGATGGATTCGTACTCTGTCACAAAGAAACCAAGTCGTATTCCGCACTCGATGCCGACGAGGCGTCATTCGCCCAGCAGGTCCGCCATTTGATTCGCGAGGCGCGCGATGTCGACATTGAGAAACTCCGTAAGAAGTTTGCTCCCAAGATTGCGTCGGCCGAGTCGCGAATCCTGAAGGCGCAGCAGCGCGTCGAGCGCGAGAAGGCCCAGGTGAAGCAGCAAGGTCTGAACACGGTGCTCTCCGTCGGCTCGACGATTCTCGGCGCGTTGTTTGGTCGAAAAAAAGCGAGCATCGCAAAGGCGTCGACGGCCTTGCGCGGCGCCGGACGAATTGCTCGCGAACGCGGCGATGTCGGGCGGGCGCAGGAATCGCTTGAAGCACTTCGCGATCGGCTCGAGGCATTGGAGGCGGAGTTCCAGGAGCAGGCCGAGACGCTGCAATCGTCGGAGATCGATCCGACGTTCGAATCAATCAAAGTACGGCCGCGAAAGAGCGACATATCCATCCAGCGATTCGGCGTCCTCTGGATGCCGATGAAGGATACGCCGAGCGGTCGCGAGCCGCTTGCCAGGCTTGAGACGCTGGACAACTGAGCATGCGGGTCGATGCCGGGCTGGATGATCTGGGAGTCAAAGTCTCTGTCCGAATCTCCGATTCATTGCCGATATCCGTGGTAACGACATTGATCGTCAGAAAGCGCGACTCAGCAACATGATGAAAATCCTCTCCATCGTCGGCGCCCGCCCGCAATTCGTGAAGGCCGCTCCGCTCTCACGGGCGATTCGTGTCGATCACGAAGAAATCCTCATTCATACGGGGCAGCATTACGACGAGTCGATGTCGCGCGTCTTCTTCGATGGGATGGACCTGCCCGCGCCGGACTTCAATCTCGGCGTCGGTTCGGGCTCACATGCCGAACAGACGGCGCGAATGCTCGTCGGAATCGAGGCCCTGATTCTGAGCGAACGCCCCGTTTGCGTCGTCGTCGATGGCGAGCCGAATTCGGCGTTGGCGGGCGCCCTGGCGGCCGGCAAGTTGAATGTCCCGCTCGCGCATGTCGAGGCCGGACTTCGCAGCTTCAATCGATCAATGCCCGAGGAAATCAACCGGATCCTGACGGATCGTGTGTCAACGCTCCTGCTCTGCCCGACGCAGACGGCTGTCGACAATCTGCGCAATGAAGGCATCACGAACGGCGTGCATCTGGTCGGCGATGTCATGTTCGACGCGGCGGCATGGGCCGCGAATCGAGCCGACGCGCATTCTGATGTCATCGAACGTCTTGGGCTGGTGCGCGGTCAGTTCTTACTCGCGACAGTCCATCGGGCGAGCAACACGGATGATCCGCAGAATCTCGCCCGAATTGTTCGCGCGTTTGTGAAACAAACGAAGACGCTTGTCTGGCCGGTTCATCCTCGCACGCGAAAGACGCTTGAATTGCACGGCCTGTCGCCAATGCTGGAGGCAGCGCCGCATGTCATCCTGACGGATCCCGTCGGCTATCTCGATTTCGTGGCGTTGACGATGCATGCCGCGTGCGTCCTGACGGATTCCGGCGGCGTTCAGAAAGAGGCGTGCTTTCACAAGACGCCGTGTGTGACGCTCCGGGACGAGACGGAATGGGTCGAGACCGTCCAGAGCGGCTGGAATCAACTCGTTGGTGCCGACACACGTCGAATTCTCGCGGCGCTTGAATCCATCGACCAATGTCGTACCGGTTCGGTCCTCGGCGATGCACTATGGGACGGAAACGCCTCCCAGCGCATCTGTGCCTGCCTCAGTGAACTTGCGAACAGGCCGGAGCCCAAGGGCGTTGTTGTTACATTGACGGCCCGGAGTTCGACAGGAACCCGTTTCGCCACGCCTGCATAACGTCAACACCTCAAGCTGGTTGCGCTTCGGGCGACCGGAAACCAGCCGCCGCGCTCAGTTGTTACAATCCAATCGGAGATCGCGGGAACCTGCCGCGCGCTCCGGGCGTCGAAAGTCCCAGCCGATTGTGTCGGCATCGCTGGAAATCGCCCATTAGCCCAAGGAGCCCGATTATGTTGTTGTCTCGTCCGTTCAGTCGTCTGGTTGTGATCGTCTGTGCGATCACTGCCGGTTCGCTTTTTGCCCAAACCGTGTCACAACCTGTTCCGAGACAACGGCCAATGGCGCACAACGTGATCGTTCCGCAATCGCGGCATTTCGGCTGCATCCGCACGCCCGGACTGATCGTCGAGCAGGTCGATGCGAATGTCGACATCATCGAACAAGTCGCGACGACAACCCTTGACATTGTCATTCGAAACGGCGGCGGCAGCCAGACCGAGGCGGAGCTGCTGATCCCCGTTCCATCGGGCGCCGTCGTTCGGGAATTCAACTACGGCGGTACCTCCGGCGTTTCACGCGTCGAAGTGCTGGCGGCCGACGAAGCCCGTCGAATATACAACCAGATCGTCTCCAGCATGCGCGATCCCGCACTGCTCGAATTCGCTGACATGCACGTTATTCGCACCAGCGTCTTCCCGATCCAGCCGGGCCAGTCGCAAAAGGTCCGCGTGGGTTACGAATCCGTCCTGCCGCGCGATGTAGATCGCGTTGACTACGTTTTGCCGCGCAGCGAATCGCTGGATTATCGCGTGCCCTGGAATGTCACTGTCAAGATGCGTGCGAAGCGACCGATTTCGACGGTGTACTCGCCATCGCATCCGATTGACGTTCGTCGGGCCGCCGAAAACCTCATCCATGTGAACATTGCAAAGGGCGCTCCTGTTCAGCCTGGCGCATTCCGACTGTCCTACCTGCTGGAAAACAACGGCGTTAACGCCACGTTGATGGCATATCCGGACGACGCCGTCGGCGGTGGCTATTTCCTCGTTCTCGGCGGATTGCCGGCACATGACGCGGACGACGGCGATGCAGGAATCAAGCGCGAACTGACGCTCGTTCTCGATCGATCCGGCAGCATGAATGGCGAGAAGATTGAACAGGTTCGCGAGGCGGCCAAGCAGGTTATTGCAGGTCTCGGCCAGGGCGAAGCCTTCAACATCATCACGTACAGCGATACGCTGACGTCGTTTTCCGCCCGCCCTGTCGTGAAAAACGCCCAGACCGAACGCGATGCCCGCGCGTTCCTCGACGCCGTGCAGTCCAACGGGGGGACCAATATTCACGCGGCACTCACTGAAGCGCTGACGCAGGCACCGACGAAAGACATGCTCCCGCTCGTGCTGTTTCTGACGGACGGAATGCCGACTGTCGGCAATACATCCGAGCAGGCGATCCGAGATCTCGTGGCGAAATCCAATCCGCACAATCGACGCGTCTTCTCATTCGGCGTCGGCGCCGATGTCAACGGTCAGTTGCTCGACAAACTGTCGAGTGCATCGCGCGGCATGGCAACGTTTGTCCTGCCCGGAGAGGACGTCGAAGTGAAAGTCGCCCAAGTGTATCGCGGGCTCAAGGGGCCGGTTCTGACGAATCCGAAGCTCGCGTCAATCACGGACGGCTCGCCGCGCGTCGGCGACGTCATGCCGGCCGAGATGGATGATCTCTTCGAGGGCGGCCAGTTCATCGTCCTCGGTACCTATCGCGGCAACGCGCCCTTGAAATTCCGACTGTCCGGGAACTATCGCGGGAAGGATCGCACTTTCGATTTCACATTTCCCGTCGATGGTGCGACGGTTGCCAACGGATTCGTGCCTCGTCTGTGGGCGAGCCGAAAGATCGGAACGCTGGTCGACGCCATCGCGCAGCTGGGCGGTACAGGGACGGAAATCGCGACGAATGATCCGCGCATGCGCGAACTCGTCGACGAAATCGTCCGACTGGGCACGAAGTACGGCATTCTGACGGAGTATACGGCAGTCCTCGCGAGAGAGGGCGTGGACTTTGATGACGAAGTGGCGATTCGCGAAGAGGCGGACAGGAATTTCAAAGGTCGTGTGCCCGCGCGCTCGGGGCTGGCGAGCATCAATCAGGCGAAGAACGGCCAGGATTTGCGCTCGCAGACTTGCGCCAATATGGCGAACGAGTTCTGGGATGCGAACATGAATCGGGTCAGTGTCGCCAACGTCCAGCAGGTGTGCGATCTCGCGTTCTATCGTCGCGGCAATCGCTGGGTCGACAGCCGGGTCATCCAGAAAGAGAAAGAGATCAAGCCGTCGCGCACGGTTCTCTACGGATCCGACGAATTCGTCACACTCGTGGCGAAACTCGCGACGCAGAATCGGGCCGGTGCGATTTCACTGGAAGGCGACGTATTGCTGGTCATCGATGGCGAGCCGGTCCTCGTCAAGTCCGGCGAAGACAAAGCGAAGGACAAATCGGCGGAGCCCGTCGCCGTTGCCCCCGAGGAGCCGGGTTGCTGATCGAATCGCGCTTGTCCAGAGCGTGCCTGAATATTCAGGATGTTAGAGTCGCTGGCCGGCGTATCGTGAGATCAGAGTTTCGCCGTATTCACTTTCTGGCAGAAAGATTCATTCATGGCAAAAAATGGGAGATTGAAGCACTTCAATCTTGGCTGGATTGTGATCGCCTGTACGTCTCTGCAACTCGTCCATGCCGATTCATGGCCACAGTGGGGCGGGCCGTCGCGCAACTTCTCAGTCGAATCCGACAAGCTCGCGGACACGTGGCCGAAGGATGGACCGCCGAAGCTCTGGAGCCGCGCTTTGGGCGACGGTTATTCCGCGATCATCGGCGACGGGGACTTGATCTACACGATGTACCGGCCGGAAAGCGATGCCAATGTAGAAGTCATCGTCGCCATGAACGCAAAGACCGGAAAAACGGTGTGGGAGGACCGCCACGAATCCAAGCTGACCAAACCGGTTTCGGAAGTGGGCGACGGGCCGAATTCGACGCCACTGATCGCCGGCGATCGGCTCTACGGAATCGGCTACAACGCCGTCGTGCGTTGTGTGGACAAGACCACGGGGAAACTGCACTGGACCCGAGACCTGCGCACCGAATTCGCGAGCCCGCTTAGTGGTGGCTGGGGCTATTCGATCAGTCCCGTTGCCTACAACGACTTGCTGATCATCCCGCTCGGTCATCAGCGGGATGACAGTTCGGCCAAGGCGGCAGTTGACGGCGCTCGTGGTGATGGTCGAAATCGTTCCGTGATTGCACTTCGTTTATCTGATGGGTCGCTGGCGTGGAAGGGGAACGAGTACGTGGTCTATCAATCGTCACCGACGCTGATTCGCCATGGCGGGCAGGACCAGCTTGTCATGTTGATGACAGACAGTATCGCTGCGATCAACCCGTCATCAGGCAAGGAACTCTGGCGGTTGGCGTTTGAGGAGAATCAACTGCATAACGTGACACCGATGTGGAATGGACACGATCTGCTCGTGTTCGCGCCGGACAGCGGGGCCGGCGGCGGACGCGCCATCCGACTCGTTCGAGAGAATGGCACAACGGTCCCGCGCGAGGCATGGTCCAATCGAAAGATGACGTCCTCATTCTACATCGGGGCACACATCGGCAACTACCTCTTCATGCCCGGCAAGAGCCGTTTCTACGGATACGACCTCAGGACCGGCAAGCGACTTTGGGCACAAAGTGGATTCGAATCAGCGTCCTGCATCCTGGCCGACGGGAAGCTCTTCATTCTGGATCAGAATGGAAAACTCACGTTGGCCACGCCGTCGATGGAGAAACTGACGATTCACGCGCAGTGCCAGGTCGCCGAACGCTATTCGCTCACTTGCCCAACGCTCGTGCGTCGAACGCTGTTCATCCGCGACAGGAAAAACATCATGGCGTTCGACGTGGGCGTGATCGAAGCCGCCGGCCGCTAAGTTGAAATGCAGAATGATTCATTGAATGTGGCACAGGCCTCCGGCCTGTGGCGAACCGGCGAGTCGCCGGTTCCACAGAATGAATCATTCTTCCTATCCACATAGTACGTCCACAAGGAATTCGGGGCGTCATGTCGTTCGCGGATCGGCCGTCTTATTTCGTGCGGATCGCGCGGCTCTTTCGGACGACCTTTTTCTCGCGACGTCCCTTGGTCTTGCCGCTGACTTTCAACTTCAGTGCTTTCTTCGGGTCGTTGACTTTGAAGATGCCGATTGTGCGTCCGCCAGCGGCGCCGCTCGTCACGTATGCATACTTGATGCTGATGCGCTCGTTGTTGAGGATCGTGCACAAATCGGCCAGGGCTCCGGGACGATTCGGCATTTCGGCGCAGAGGACGTCCGTTTCCGTCATGGGCAGATCGAGTTTCTTCATGACTTCGCGACATTTCTCGGTGTTTTCGGGGACAACCCGAAAAACGCCGTGCTCGACGGAGTCCATCAGCGTGATCGCTCGAAGATTGACCTTCTTTTCGGCGAGCGATTCGCAGACTTTCGCGAGGATTGCCGGCTTGTTGATCAAGAAGACGGAGAACTGCGTGGCTTGTGAAAACATTCGTTCTTCCTTCCGGGGGGACCGTTCGGGCGCCCGATTGCGTCGGGCAGGCCGCCTCTCGTTCGGATTATATCGATCCACAAGCTCTGTCAGAATCAAGAATTGCGGCATTTGGGCGAGGTTCTGAGATTCCACAGCGGTTTGCCGTGCGATCGGGACCGAATCGCCGTCGCCTGCCTCTTGACGAGCCGTTCAGGGCGTCTAAACTACCGGGTTTCGGCACCGCCGGTGCGCAACGAATTGAAAGCACAGGAATTGCAACGATGTCAGCCGTAACGGACAAATGCTATCAAGCCAAACCTCGCGAAGTTGAGCGCCAGTGGTATCACGTGGATGCTGACGGCGAGGTCCTCGGTCGATTGGCCGTCAAATTGGCGACCGTGTTGATGGGTAAGCACAAGCCGACGTACACGCCGCATGTCGATACGGGCGACTTTATCGTCGTCACGAATGCGGAGAAGATTCGCGTGACAGGTCGCAAGGCCGACACGATGACGTACGCCCGCTATTCCTATCATCCGGGTGGTCTGAAAGTCACGCCGTATGCCACGATGAAGAGTCGGCATCCGGAGCGCATCATCATGTTCGCCGTCAAGCGCATGCTGCCGAAGAGCGCGCACGGTCGGCGGATTCTCAAGAAGTTGAAGATTTACGCCGGCGGCGAACATCCGCATCAGGCGCAACAGTGTCAATCGCTCGACGTGAAGCGGGTTTAATCGGAGTCTTTGAGCGTGTCTGACGAACCGAATACGACGAATACGGAAACGACGGCTGCGGCGGATCTGCCGAGCGTCACGATGGGTGACAGCCCGACGGCAACCGCCGAACCGCAGCGCGTGTCCCGGCGCCCAGGCGTCGAAGCCGGCGGATACTTCTGGGGCACAGGCCGACGCAAGACGTCGGTCGCCCGCGTTCGGATTCGTCCGGGCACCGGCAAATTCCTCGTGAACAAGAAGGATGTCGATACATACTTCTGCGCAGATCGACTTCGATCCGACGCCATCGCGCCGCTTGAAGCGACGAAGACTGTCGGCAAGTACGACATCTTCGTCAATGTTGTCGGCGGCGGCACGACCGGCCAGGCCGGCGCTGTCATGCTGGGCCTCGCCCGAGCGTTAATGACGGCCAACATGGAGTTCGAGCAGGCGCTGCGTGACGGTCACTACCTGACGCGCGACGATCGCAAAGTCGAACGCAAGAAGCCGGGACAGCCGGGCGCTCGCAAGCGATTCCAGTTCTCGAAGCGTTAATCCGCATTCGACGATTCTCAGTCAATTCAAAGGCCGCACGCGTTTTCGCGTGCGGCCTTTTTCATTTGCGTGCAAACTGTCGCAAAGTCCCGCAAATTGTCGCAAACGCTGAAAGGCTTTTCGCCGTGATCGCGTGTCTGCGCCCGCGGGGTTGGTTGGTCGTGACGAGATCATGGCAATATGAGGACTTGGCCGGCGCTTCGCGTGCGTGGGAGCGGTGGCGGACGAGCTGTTGAACGGCCGCTTCGCATCTCGGCGTTGCGGGAAAGGATTCCCGCGGGGCGTGCGTGCGAGAACGGATTTTCGCACGAGCGGTCCATGCCAGTTCTCATCATCTCGATGTCATTCAGTCGGGTACGGGCCGCCACGGATACTCGTGTCCGGCGATGACGAAACATCCGGTGATCATTTGCCGTCGCGATCGTGTCAGAGTCCGAACTTTCTGAAGACCTGTTC
>JAJDEC010000380.1 GCA_029259995.1 Phycisphaerae bacterium | reverse complement strand
GACGCCATCGTCGCTGCCAGAATGCCCGCCAGAACGCCGACGGCGACGATTCGCCGAAGGCGGCCTCGCGATGCGAGCGCACGCACATTGTTCAGCACGCGTCTCGTGCCTGTTTCAGTTCGCATTTGCGTCCTTTATTCGTTCGAAGGCACGGAAGACCCATCCGACGGTCCCGCCGCATTGCCGTTGCGTCGACGACCACCGCGCCGCCCGCGGCCGCCGCGCCGACCGCGCGGACTGCCCGTGCCGCCGTTGCCCGATCCGCCGCCGGACTCGACGCGCGGTACCAGCGGGTTGCGCCCCATCATCGGGTCCGCCGCGGGCTGCGACTCCTGCACTTCCCGGCCGCGTCGATCCGTGCACGAAATCTCCACGTTGTCCAGCGTGAATCGCTCCATCGCCTGGATCCGGATGACAAGATTGCGCTCTCGTTCCAGATCGGTCAACTGATGGCGCTTTCGATTCAACAAGTCGTTCGCAACGCCCGGGGCAAGCCGAACATCGACCCGTGCGACGTTCTCGCGATGCGCCGCGATCAGAACACGCCGCATGACATCCAGTGCGACGGACTCCGACGCCTTGACGCGTCCGCTGCCGTTGCATTTTGTGCAATTGCGATACATGTTTCGCGTGAGCGACGGCCCCTGACGCTGGCGCGTCATTTCCAGCAATCCGAATCGCGAGATTCGCAAGACCTTCGCACGCTCTTTGTGCTTTTTGAGTGCGTCGTTCAGGCGGCGTTCCACCGTCCGCCGATGCTTTTCCTGCAGCATGTCAATGAGATCGACGACCACGAGACCGCCCAAGTCGCGAAGACGAAGCTGGCGGGCGATTTCATCGACGGCCTCGAGATTGACGCGGAACGCCGTTTCTTCGGCGTCGTCGTGCACGCGGAATCGACCGGAGTTGACGTCAACCGCAACCATCGCTTCGGTCTGCTCGATCACGAGCGAACCACCGCACGGAAGCGGAACATGCTTCGAATAAAGCCGATCGATCTCGGACTCGATGCCGAACTTGTGGAACAGCGGCTCCGTTCCCTCGTAGATCTCGACGATGTCGTTTCCGCCGCGCGGACTCGCGATCGAAAGGAACTCGCGAACGCGGCTCGCCACGGTCGGCGAGTCAATCACGATGCGCTTCAGATTGGTATCGAAGACGTCGCGGATGGTTCGAATCACAAGATCCGATTCTTTGTAGAGTGATGCGGGGGCGGGAACCTTCTTGATTCGTACCGCCACCTTCTTCCAGAGCCGTGCCAGGTAGTTGAGATCTCGCTGAAGATCTCGCTTGGGGCGATCGACGCCGGCCGTGCGAACAATGAAACCCATGTCCGTCGGCAAAGAGAGCTGCGCGAGAATGTCGCGCATCTTGCGGCGTTTTTCATCATCCTCAATCTTGCGCGAAACGCCGAGCTGCTCCATGCCGGGCATCATCACGAGGAATCGGCCGGGCAACGAAATATAGCTCGACAACGTCGGCCCCTTCGTCCCGATGCCTTCCTTGATGACCTGGACGATGACTTCCTGCCCGCGTTTCAGACATTGTTGAATCGGCGGTCGCTGCTTGCGCGGCGTCTTCTTGCCGACCTGCTCCTTGTCGTCCGCGGAATGATCGGGGAAGTATTGGGGATGCAGATCGCTGATGTGCAGGAAACCATGCGCCGGAAGCCCGAAATCGACAAACGCCGCCTGGATCGACGGCTCGATATTCGTGACGCGGCCCTTGTAGATATTGCCGACATTCGACGCCGACGACGCGCGCTCGATATGTAGTTCATCGAGTCGATTGTCTTTCAGCACGGCGATTCGACACTCTTCGCCATCCGACACATTGACGAGCATCTCGAGCTCGTCGTCTGCTGACGCTTTGGCAGGCGCCGGCCGTTCCGGCCGTCGCGCCGGACCGCGATCTCGTTCCGCGCGTTCGGTCTCCGCCCGTCGGCGCTGCTCAATGGGCGCCGGGACCGGCTCTTTCTTCTCGACCAGGTCAAAGTCGACCGTTTCGGCGTCGTCGACCTTCAACGTCAGGGCCTCGGGGCTGCCGACATCACCGTTCGTTTGTTCCTCGTCATCCACGTCGTCAATGGACGAATCATCCCCCGTCTTGCGTTTGGCGATCTGTTCGATGACTTCCTGTTCTTCGGCGAGCCGTTGTTTACGACTCTTGCGTCCGCGACGTCGTCGTCGTCGATCGCCCGCAGCGGCCGAGTCCGACTTCTCGTCGTCGCCCGATTCGTCGTCAAACAGTTGGGCGTCCCTCGATTCGGAATCCGAGGCATGATCCGAAGACTCGTCGTCATGATCCTCGTCATCAAAGCCGTCGTCGAAACCAAAATCGGCGTTCGATTGAGTGTTCTTCGAGGGCGGCGCCGGCTTGCGCGTGGGCCGACGGCGCGCATCGACTTGCTCTCGTTTCTCGACGGGCTTAGCGGCGGGCGTCTCCGATTGCTCGGAAAACATCTCATCGAGAATGCCCGCACCGAAGTCCGCATCGCCGTCCGACGTCGGCGAGACTTTCGCCGGCGATACGCGATTCGTAACGCCCATGACCTTGGATGCGATCGACTTCGAGCCCGGCGCCGGAGCCGGTTTGGCTGCGGCCGGCGCGCGTGTCGACGGCTTCGCTTCGGCGGGCGCATCTTCAGTCACGCGCGCTGTGGAGGTTCGCTTGACTTTGCGGCGGGCAACGGGTTTTGCTCGCGTTTTCTTCGTCGCGGCCGGCGCAGCATCTTCGCCCGTCGTGTCCGCCTTGACGGCCGTCTTTCGCACGGCCGTCTTTTTTGTCGCCGTCTTCTTGCGAGCGACTTTCTTCTTTTTCTTCGTTGTTGATCCGGTCGCGGAATTGCCCGCTATGCCGGTTTCAGTGGAACTGTCTGCCAATGGTCTGCCTCGTTCAGGAATTCGAGGCGGCGGGATCGCGTAATCTCATGTCGCGTATTCGACGTGCATTCTGACTGCAAGATGCAAATGCGTCCTCGACGGGACCCTCAGCGCGTCAAGGACTTCGCCCACGCGCGCCGTGCCATCCTGCGAAATAGACTGGCGCCAGTTTACGGCGCTATCCGTCATGCTTACGTCGGTCACAAATGTGCGAACATCGATCTGTTTGCTGCCACGCTTGGACGAGACACGCTCGACGTAGAACGTCTCGCTTGCCTCGAATGACTTGATCGCGGCGCTCACGTCACTCACATCCACATCCACAATCGGTACTTCGTACGTTGCCGTGACCGGCACGCGACGATCGCGATCATGAAGTTCGGATACATCAAGAAGCTGAACACCCCGCGGCAATTGCTCGGCAAGTTGAGACTGTGCCGTCTCCATCGTCGTCGGACTTTCAAGTTCGACGATGAGAAGCTCATCATTCGACGCGACGCCTACCGGCCGCGGAAGAACAACGCTGATTCGCGGATGCGGATTGAATCCTTCGCTATGTCGCAAAGGAAGCTCCGCCCGGGCAAAGGCCCGTTTGAACATTCGCAACGTATCCTGATGTGAGATAAAACGCAGGTCGCCGTCAATCGCATAGCGTAACGCCAGCCGATTGCGCAATCCGCCCGAATTCCCTTCAATAATGGACCGCTCCCCGGCACTTTCTTGACGCTGACGCAGCGCACGAGGCCGGGGCATTTGTCTATCACTCGCCATGGACGAGTGGCGGAAGCATCCGACCGATAAAATCGATTCGGACAATTCCGCGACGCGTCCACACAGCGAAGCCCTAGATCTCGTCCCAGACTTTGCGCGTTTCGTCTCTCAGGTAGTTTAACACCTCACGCTCGGTTTCAAAGGACATAACGCGTTTTCTCACGCGAATGGCGTCGGCCATCGACACACTTCGAATGATCTTTTTTGCCCGCGGAATATTGCCCGCCGCCATCGATAACGTGCGCAACCCCATTCCCACCAGCAAGATAGCGAAGAGTGGATCACCCGCCATTTCACCGCAGAGACTGATCGACGTTCCGGCCCGATTCGCATCCCGAATGACCCGCCGAATCAACCGAATAATTGACGGATCCGCCGGCGAGTAGAGTTGGGCCACGCGTTCGTTGGTCCGATCGACGGCAAGCGTGTACTGGATCAGGTCATTCGTGCCAATACTCATGAAGTCGGTTTCCCGCGCCAATTCTCTGGCGCAGATCGCCGCCGCCGGCGTTTCAACCATGACGCCGACCGGAATGTCCGCCCGATAGTCGAATCCCTCTTCCTCCAGTTCCTCCATCACGAGACTCAGGACAAATTTCGACTGCCGCAATTCCATGATTCGCGATATCAGCGGGAACATCACGCGAACATCCCCGTGCACGCTGGCCCGCAGGATCGCGCGTAACTGAGCCCGAAACATCGACAGATTCTGAAGGCTGTAACGAATCGAGCGAAGCCCCAGGAACGGATTCTTCTCGAGTTCCCAGCCACCGCCCCGATGGCACTTGTCTCCGCCAAGATCCATCGTGCGGATCACGAGCGGTCGATCGCCGACGGCTCTGACGGCTTCGCAATACGCCTGGTACTGCTCCTCTTCCCCAGGAAGCGGATCCGCCTCGAGAAACAGGAACTCCGTTCGAAACAGGCCGATGCCTTCCGCGCCGCGCTGTATACAATCATCTATTTCGAGCGGAAACTCGATATTGCCGAGCAACGAGATGCGGACGCCGTCGCGCGTTTCGGCCGCCAGATCCGTCAGCTCCGCAAGTGTATCGCGCACTTCCTCGAGATGTTTTGCTTCGGCGGCATACGTCGCCCGCTGACTTTCATCCGGATTCACGACGACGACGCCATGCAATCCGTCAATCACCAGCGTGTCGCCGCTGGATACGTGCGACGTGATATTCTCCAGGCCGACCACGGCCGGGATTCCCAGACCCGCAGCAATGATCGCCGTATGCGACGTCGTTCCGCCCGCGTCCGTCGCGAACCCGAGCAGGCGCTTCGTTTTTTCCAGGGCCACAAGTTCCGACGGCGTCAGATCGTGGGCAATGATGATGACGGGCTCGTCGAGCTGCGCCAGATCCATCCGCGTTTCGCCGCCGACATGATGCAGGAGCCGGCGCTCGATATCCTGGATATCCCGCGCGCGTTCCTGAAGAAACGGACTGCCCATCTCCTGGAAGCGCCGACGATACTTGCGCATGAAAACGCTGATCGCATACGCGGCGCTGTAATGCTTGGAGCGAATCAGCGAAGCGATTTCCTTGCGCGGCTTCGCGTCCCCGAGCCATCGTTCGTGAAATCCGAAGATATCCGCGAGTTCCGTCCCGGCGCGCGAGGCGAATTGATCGCGCTCGCCCGCAACTTCCTTCCGGGCCGACTCAAACGCACGATCCGAAATGGAGACTTCATGATCGATCTGGTCCCGCGGGACGATTCGACGCGGTACGCGCGCCTCCTCCGTCTCCAGCACCAGAGCGTCCCCGATGGCGACGCCGGACGATACGCCGATGCCGCGCCTCAGAGGCATCGCAACCTCCTTGTTCGATCATGAACTGGAATGATGGGATTCGCACGGGCGATTGCCCGATCGACGACTAGTCCTCGCCGAATTTGCCTTCGATCAGCCGACTCAATTCGTCCAGAGCGTCCGAGGCGCCCTCCCCGATGGCTTCGAGCGCCAGAACAGTCCCTTCGACCGCTTCCAGCAGCATCATTTCCATCGGGCTTTTTCCGTCGACCGTGAGTTGGTCCTTGTGCACGCGTATCTCGCAGTTGTACTTCGCGGCAATGTCGACGAAACGCATGACCGGCCGCGCATGCAGCCCTTGCCGATTCGAGATCGTTACCTCGATGCGGACGCTGTCTGAATTGTCGTGCATACATCTCGTCCATGGATATTGCGCCGAGCGGTCCTTCTCTTCCTGATTCGGACTCCTCCCGAATCACGAATGCGGCTGTCCGTACATTGGAGAGTACGATTACCCCGCCGGCGCTTCGTCCGCCTCTCGAATCAAATCAACAACTGATTCGACCGTTTCGGCCTGCCGCAAAAATCTGCGGAATTGATCTCGCTGCAAATGGCTGAAAATCCGCTCCATCGCCTGAAGATGCGCCTCCGGTTGATCCGGCGGCGACAGGAGCATCACGACGGTGTAGACCGGCGAACGATCCAACGCGGCGAAATCCACACCGGCGGCGCTTCGGCCGATCGCAGCCATGATCTTCGGAATCTTCACGTGCTTCACGTGCGGCACTGCGACGCCCTTGCCAAAGCCAGTGCTCCCTTGGTTTTCTCGTTGAATCGCTGACTTGGCGATGACCTCGACATCTTCGGCTGCCAACTCGCCGGCATCCGCAAGCGCCGTCACGAGATCGCGGATCACGCCGTTTCGATCCGTCGACGTAATATTGGGCAGGATCGCGCCTTGTACGACAAAGTCGGCGAGCTTCATTTTGATCTAACCCTCATCGCCGGGACTGGCCAGCGGCTCTTGCTCGGGCCCACCGGAGTGCTTGCGATTGCGATAGCGCTCCTTGTGCCGTGTCAGCTGTCGCTCGATATCCTTGAGTGCGGCGTCAAAGGCCGCATACGGATCGTCGTGCTTTTCCTTCGCGACGAACGTCATGTGATGGTCCGCCGTCACGATGACTTCGCAGCAATGCGATCCAGCTTCCCGATCATAGACGACTTCGGCACTCTGCGCGCGATCATAATATCGCTCAAGCTTGGCGGCCTTTTCATTCGTATAGGACTTCAGCTTCTCGCTGAGGTCCATGTGTCGGCCGCTCGTGGTAATACGCATCATGTGGGTTTCCTTGTCTGCATTGCCCCTGCACCCTCTACCTGGATCGGCCGCATCCCACCGCGAACCCCTTAAATTAAAGCCCCCTAAGCAGTTATCGTCTACCTTACAGGGACGCAATCCGAGTTTACGGGGCGGGATAGGACGGGTCAAGATTCGACCGCCAGGCCCACAATGATCATCCCGTTCCCGATCATCAGCGAGCGGACGACGGCGCCGATTCGCGTCCCGTGTCCCGATTGGCGTCAAAAGACGTCTTGGCCAGCACGGCGGCGAAGACCGCAGCCGCCCCTGATCGTTTCAACACTCTGGCGGCTTCGGCCAACGTCGATCCCGTCGTCATCACATCGTCCACCAGGCAAACGCGCTTCCCGGCAAGGTCTTCGCGCTTCGAAACACAAAACGCGCCCGCAATCGCCTCTGTTCGCGCCAGTCGCGACAAGTGGTACCGATGAAATTCCGGCACCCATCGACGCATTCGCAATGCACATCGCGGCGTTTCATTTCGATCCCGCAAGGCGGATTTCGCCAACAACAATGACGGTTGAAATCCCCGACGAAGCCGGCGCATCCAATGCGAAGGAACCGGGATCCACAGATCGACGCTCGCCGAAAACGACGCAGACACGATTCGATTCGACAAGAGTTGCCCGAGCAGTTCATCCAAAACAAATTGACGCTTGAATCGAAGGATCAGTGTGCGAAGCGGCTCTTCATAACGCCCGACAGCCGCAAAGCCGTCAAATCGCACATGACCGCGTTGCTTCGAGCGGCAGGCGCCACATTGTCCGTCAAGCAGCAGATGCGGGCCACGAACGTCGCCGCACGTCGCGCAACATTCATCGACGACGATCGAGGAAAGGCCGCCCCAGCAGTCGACGCACAACTGATCCGTCTGGCGGCCGATCAGCGCCTCACATACCTGGCACACGGGGGGATGCAGAACATTCGCCGCCGCACGAATCGCTGGACGGGTTACAGCCCAAATCGACCTCATGGCAGTCCGCCCCCATTCCCCCCGGGACGCGAAAGAAGTACTGCATCGATCTGAAACGCTCAGGCAACAAACCTACGGCGCCGCATCTCCCGCTTCCGGAGCGGAATCTCCAGCATCTGGAGAAGCATCTGGAGAAACATCCGGCCCCGCGTCGTCGCCTTCTGCGTCATCATCCGCAACGATCTTCGCGACCGAAACGACTTTGTCGTCCTCGTCAGGTCTCATGATCGTCACGCCCTGCGTGGCGCGTCCGATGCTGCGCAACGACGAGACGCCCGTTCGAAGCATGATCCCCTTCGCCGTGATGATCATCAGCTCGTCCGCATCCGTGACCGCGCGGAGCACGACGACGTTGCCATTTCGTTCCGTCGTCCTGATGTTGATCACGCCGCCGCCGCCGCGCTTCTGGAGCCGATACTCTTCGATGTCCGTTCGCTTGCCGAATCCGTTTTCGCAGACCGTCAGCAGGCTCATGCCCTTGCGAATCACGGCCATGCCGACAACGGAATCTGCGCCCTTCAACGTGATTCCCTTCACGCCCGCCGCAACACGCCCCATCGCGCGAACGTCCGTCTGATTGAATCGAATCGCCATGCCGTCGCGCGTGCCGAGCACAATCTCATCATCGTCGTTCGTCAGCGCCACACCGATCAGTGCGTCGTCCGGATCGAGCGTGATCGCGATGATCCCGCTCGGCCGTGGTCGCGAAAACGCGGCCAGCGCCGTCTTCTTCACAGTTCCCTTGCCTGTCGCGAACAGCACGAATTTTTCTTCGAATTCCGTGACGGGGAGCACGGCCGTGTAATGCTCGTTCTCCTGCATGTTCAACAGGTTCGCGATCGAACGACCGCGCGCTGTCCGCGCCATCTCCGGCACGTCATACACGCGCATCCAGTAGACGCGCCCGCGATTCGTGAAGAACAGCAGATAACTGTGCGCACTGGCGTAGAAGAGATTCTCGATGAAATCCCCCTCTTTCGTGTCGCTGCCCCGGATGCCGCGACCGCCGCGCCCTTGTTTCTTGTAGACGTCAGGCGTCGTGCGCTTGATGTAGCCCTCATGCGAGATTGTCACGATCATCGGCGCGTCTTCGATCAGCTCTTCCATGCTGAATTCGCCGACGTCGCCCGTGATCTCCGTTCGCCGCTTGTCCGAGTACTTGTCCTTCATGTCGCGGATGTCTTCCGCGATGATGTCCAGCACGCGCGCGGGCTCCTTCAGAATCAGCACGTATCCGTCGATCTCGTCGACCAGACCGCTGTATTCATTCGCGAGCTTCTCCACTTCGAGGCCCGTCAGCCGCTGCAACTGCATGGAGAGAATCGCGTTCGCCTGCACGCCCGTGAGGTACTGGTCCGCGCCGGTCGCTTTCCTGATAAACGACTCCGGAAGCAGGTTGACGAGCGTCTTCGCCTCGACAAGTTTGAGCGGGCGCGCCATCAATCGCTCGCGGGCCACTTTCGGATCGGGCGACGTCTTGATCAATTCAATGATTGCATCGATGTCCCCGAGCGCAAGAATCAAACCCTCGAGGATGTGCGCCCGCTGGCGGGCCTTCTGCAGCAGGTATCGCGTCCTGCGCGTGATGACGTCCTTGCGATGATCGAGATAACAGCGCATCAGCTCGATGATGCCCATCGTCTTGGGCTGCTTGCCGACCAGCGCAATGTTGATGATCGTGAACGTCGTCTGCAGCGGCGTGTGCCGATACAGCTTGTTCATCACGACGTCCTCGTTCGCGTTGGTCTTCAACTCGATCACGAGCTTGACCGGATTCTTTCGATCCGATTCGTCGCGGATGTCGCTGATCTCTGAGATGCGCCCGTCCTTGACGCACTCCACGATCTTCTCGGTAATCGTGTTCTTCAGAATGCCGTACGGAATCTCGTCCACGACGATCCGGATCCGCCCCGCCTTCATCTCTTCCGTATGCGTTTTCGCCCGAAGTCGCAGCGATCCGCGACCGCGCGTGTATGCATCCAGAATCCCCTGCCGGCCGCATATCTGCGCACCCGTCGGGAAGTCCGGCCCCGGAACAATCTCCAGCATCTCCAGCAGCGTGACGTCCGGATTCTCGATCAGTTTGAGCAGACCTTCGAAGATCTCTCCGGGATTGTGCGGCGGCAGGCTCGTCGCCATTCCCACCGCAATACCCGTCGTGCCGTTCACCAGCAGATTCGGAAACTTCGCAGGAAGAACCGTCGGCTCCGTCGTCGTATCGTCGTAGTTGGGGACGAAATCGACCGTGTCCTTGTCGATGTCCTCCAGCATTTCCGTCGTGATCGACGTCATCCGCGCTTCGGTATATCGCATCGCCGCCGGCGGATCGCCGTCGATGGAACCGAAGTTGCCCTGCCCGTCAATCAGCGGACATCGCATGTTGAACGGCTGCGCCATGCGCACCATCGTCGGATAAACGACGGCGTCGCCGTGCGGATGGTAATTACCCGTCGTGTCGCCGGAAATCTTGGCGCATTTTCGATGCGCCCCGCGCGGACCGAGCTTGAGATCGTGCATCGCCGTCAGAATGCGGCGCTGCGAAGGCTTGAGACCGTCACGCACATCCGGCAACGCGCGAGAGACTATCACGCTCATCGCATAGCGGAGATAGGAATCCTGCATCTCCTCGACGATCGGGAGGTTGGTAAACGACTCGGAAGGTACTGGAGTCTCTGGAGTATCGCTCATTCGGTTGACGCCTCAGTCACGCGGGGCCGATCGGCGTTGTCGCTTCGCGGCAAAATCACCATCGAAACGCAAGCCGCGGAACGCCCGTCGGGAGTCCATTCCTGACGCCGCAATTCTACTCGAATTCCACGATCTCGGCGAGTGCCTCGACCGCCGGGACTCGAACGCAATTCACAGACGTCGGCGTTCGGGTTTTCCACAGGGAATCGCCGCGATGCCCATGCGCGCCGCCGGATCGTTGTCCCTAGGGCGTGATACCGAAGATCGACTGCAACAACGGCAGCAGGATCGAATTGAATGCGCCAAGCATGACCGCCACGAGGATATCGAAGACGCTGCTTATCAGAGCGGCAATAAACTGGTCACCGGTGGACATGGGAAGTTTCTCCTGCGTGACCTGTTTGCAGGCCCGCTTCAAATTGAACAGGCGTCGTCCGATGCCTTTCGTGGTTTCATTCTAGTGGGGATCGTCGCTTTGTCAGTACCGATACGCCGGTACGAGCTGGAAAGTCAGTCACGATACTTGGCGTGGCATTGCGTGCATGACGCAGCCAGCCGCCGCCAGTGCGATTCGAGATGGTCCCGAGACGGACGATCCACGAGCAGCTCCGATTCGATCCGCTCCGCATTCGTGGAGGCCGCCCGCATCCAATTCAGGAATTCGTCGGGCTTCGAATGGCAACGTTCGTCGTCCTGGAGATTCCGCAACAAGTCGGCCATCCGCGCAGCTTCCGCCGCTGGAACCAGA
>JAJDEC010000379.1 GCA_029259995.1 Phycisphaerae bacterium | reverse complement strand
CGTCTTGGTCGAGATCCAAGTCTAATCCCCGCGAGGGGTTGGATCAGGATTAGGACAAGAAAGCGTGCCAGGTTGAATTATTGACATCACCCGTGGCAAGACTCTCTCGACCTTGCGCCGATGCCTCCGCCCCGGGGCTAGCCCGCTTATTTCACCAAGTCCCGCCTGATTGTCCGGTTGTGGCCCAAATAGGTGTCGAAGGGTTGAGGTCGTGGTATTGGCGTGAGAGTGGGCAGACCGCCCCCTTACCCCCATGCGACTGATCGAGTTTTTATGTGGATCAACTTGGCACGAGTCGGCCGACGAGGCGTTGTAGAAGTGATTGATAGGGATAGCTGCTCGACAGATGCAGCACGACGCGGCGGACGCTGACGACGACCCGCGCCGCGACCTTCAGCAGTTTCAATCGAATCGTATCGACTTGTGCATTGGCGAGTTCCGTGTCCTTCAGACCTTCACGCCGCACGTGTTCGATCAGCACATAGGCCGCCGACGCCAGCAACAGGCGGAACTGGTTCGCGATGAACCGACTGCAACTCGTGCGATCGGCGAACAAGTGAAGCTGCTGCTCCTTGATGCGATTCTCCATCTCACCGCGCTGCGTGTAGATGGCGTCGTAGATTGCCTCGGGCGCATCGTCGAGATTCGTCACCACGAAGCGCGGGTTGGCGCCCTTTGACAATCGCTCCGCCTTCAGAATCACACGACGCTTTCGATCCCACGATTCCGCGCCGTATTCGAATTCGTGGAAGCGTCGCTGCTTCTCGCCGGTCGCTTCGAATCGCTGTTCGGCCGCCTCCATGAACGGCTGCTGGATGCGTTTGAGCCGCGCGTTGGTCGCCAATCCCACAACATACCCAACATCGTTTTTGTCGCAGTATTTCAGGGTTTTCCAGCGACAGAAGCCCGCGTCGGCGCGGAAGACGATCCGTGTCTTGGGCCACGATTCGCGTATGCGCTGCACCAGCAGTTTGAGGATACCGCGACTGTGTTTGGCCGCGTCGATCTTGCTGGGCCGCAGATAGGCGCACAACAACTGATCGCCGCAGAAGACGTAGAGCGGCAGGTAGCAATAGTGGTAATAGAAGGCGTGAAAGAAACTGCCTTCCTGGTCGCCGTGGATGCGATCGTCGGTCGCGTCAAAGTCGAGGATGATCTCCTTCGGCGGCTCGCGATGCGACGCGATGAACTGATCGACCAGAACGGCGCTCATCCGCGCCAGCGACTTGCGGTCCACCCAGTTCTCGAAACGGCACAACGTCGGCGGCGAAGCGAGCGGATCGTCTGGATCGGGCGGCGTCTCGGCGAGGAGTTGCATGATCGGATCGCTGCGAAGCGTCTGGTGATCGTTACCGTCTTCGTAACCCATGGCGATGCCGAAGACCCGCTGAGCAAGCAGGGTTTTCACATCGTGCTGGATCCGCGCCGGATCGCGCGGATCGCGGATGCACGCCGCCAGGGCGTCGATCAAACCGGTCCGACGATTCGCCTCGCGAAGCAGCAAGGCACCGGCGTCGGACGTGAGATGGCCGCCATTGAAATCGGCGAGAATTTTCTTCCGGGAAAGACTGGAAAAGACGAGCGATTCCGCTTTACACTCCGTCGTCATAAGGCCTCCTTGCTTTGTGCTGAATGTTCTTGACAAACACCCAGTCTACAAGGCAAAGAGGCCTTCTCTATGCGCTTTTTTCGCAATCCTGATGAAATATCCGGGCTAGGGACGGCGCGACATGATCCGCGGAATGATTCGCGCGATTGGTTCAACTCGTCCCTCCGGGACGAGGATCGTGTGAGCGATGTTCATTCCCGCCATTGAAATGGCGGGCTATTTTCAAATGATCCCTATGGGATCACGCCGGGTGGCCCGCCACTTCAGTGGAGGGGGCGCGATGATGGAGAATTGGAAATTCGCACCACTCAGCGTGATTGTCGAGAACTCAGGTGGACTCCCACTGATTATTCGGCGATATTTCTGCGAAACAGCGCTTTTGATCCGTTATCATTTAGGCTGGCATTCAACCTAAGTCTAATAATCGCATCGAATTACGTAGCCCCAATAAATAGACGTCATTCCGTTTGACAGCCACTATATGTTGTAGTATTTATCGGTGGATGGGCATTATTGCCGAAAAAAAGACGCCAAAACGCGGTGGTTCGGTCGTGAAGGCCAGCAGAACTTTGCTGGTCGATTGTCAGGCGACGTATCGGAGCTGCTCGCAACAGCCCGAATCGTTGTGTGTCCAAAACCGCTTGACCGAGGGTCCAAACCTCGACGACCAACCCCGTTACTTTCCCCGAGCCTCTAAAACTACCATCCCGATCGACGAAATCAAGACTAGACGTCGAGATTTTTTACATTGCTGCAGAATATTGTTGATTCGTCCGGTCATACATGGGGCGGCTGGTAGTTACATAGATGCGGAATCCAATGGAATTCAATAATACGAGCGGCTCAATGCCAAAACTCGAATTACGCGTCGACCGTGTGCGACGTCGATTCTTTGCCTGCCCCAGCTCAGAGCGGCACATCAAGACGCAGACCAATTCGAGCCCCCAGCCAGTAGGCTGGGCCACGGATCACACCGACTGCTGATCCAACACCTTCGGAACTTTGAAGTAGGGCGTCGCCTTGTCCGGTGCGTTCTGAAGCGCCTTCTCAACGCCCAGCGATTCAGCGGGCACATCTTCACGAAACACGTTCGAAACTGGCATGGCGTGGGCCGTCGGTTCGACGCCTTCCGTATCCACTTCGTTCAGCTTCTCGACATATTGCAGCACTTCGCCAAGCTGCCTGCCGTATTGCGCGATCTCCTCGTCGCTCAGATCGAGCCGCGAGAGATGGGCGATGTGTCGGACCTGTTGTTCGTCGATGTTGGGCATGGCGACAATCTTCGTGGAATCAGTTCAGGAGTTCAACCACGAACAATGCGATGTCGCGGCCGTCGATGACGTCGTTGCCGTCGAGGTCAGCGGCGTCGATGTTGCAGGCGGGAAAGGCGACGGCGTATTCGGCTGCGTCCGCGAGGGCCGTTGCGAAGGGGCCCGCGTCCGCGATGTCTAGGATGGCATCGCAGTTCAAGTCGCCGAGCAGGACGGGCACAGTCGTCGCGGCGATAGTCATCGTCTGATCGGCGGGCACATTGTTGAGAATCGTGACATCCCCATTCGTCCACTCGACGCGAATCTCGTCGACCACGGTCGCCGTGGAGAGACCGAAGTGGGCGGACATTTCACTTTGCGAGAGGTAATTGCTGCCACCGTCGATGCGGCCCATCTGGGTGAAGCCGTTGGTCGTGACTTTGACGACGCTGCCGATGCCGTTGGGGGCGATGTCGGGCGCGGCGCTCGTGTCGAGGAAGACGCGAAGCCAGTGCGTGTCGCCGTTGCCGGTCAGGTCGTTGCGATAGAGTTTGAGGGGGCCGTTGTGGCAGAATACGAGGACGTCCTGATCGCCGTCGTTGTCGTAGTCGAAGTTAGCGAGGCCGCGGCCGTTGTCGACGCCGTCGCCGCGGATGCCGAGCGACAGCGAGACGTCCTCAAAACTCAGGTCCTCCGATGTGCCGGTTCGGTTAAGAAAGGCGAATTGGCCGCTAAAGCCGGTCGCAATGAGGTCAGGCCAGCCGTCGTGATCGACGTCGGGTGAGACGGTGCCCCAGCCAAACCCGGTTGATCGAACGCCCGCATTCTCTGCGAGCTGCGAGTATTGATGGCCGCCCTGGTTCATGTACAGGTTGTTGGCATTGATTGTCGTGACGTAGAAATCAAACAGCGCGTTGCGATCGAAGTCAGCGACGGTCGAGCCCATTTCGGTGTGGCCGACCATCGTGCCGCTGAACGCGGTCGCATTGACAAAGAACCCCTGCGCCGAATTGACAAAGTACTTTCCCGTATTGAAGTCGGCGATCCAAAGAAGTTCCGGGTACCGATCGCCATCCATGTCGCACAATCTTGGCGAGAATCCATCGAAGTCGTTTTGAAGCCCGCCCAACGCGTCTTGTGCCGCATCCTCAAACGTACCATTACCGAGATTGCGGTATATCCTGTTACGATTCTTCCTGTAGGTGTTGACCACCAGATCGAGATTTCCGTCGAGGTCATAGTCGCCCCAGGCGCCGCCCCAGCCGGATCTCGAAAGGACTTCGTCGGACTCATTGAGGATGATCAGTCCGGCCTCGGCCGTCACATCCTCGAACGTGTCATTCGGGCGATTTCGAAATAGTCGATGCTGACCGGCGCTCGAGTTTCCGTACACAGTGACTGCGAGATCGATACGACCGTCACTGTCATAGTCCCCGGCGATGGCGGCGGTCCCCGCCCCGAGAACCGGAACTCCCCATGCCTCCGCCTGGTCCGTGAACGTGCCGTCGCCGTTGTTGATGAGCAACTGATCAGGCAGCGTAAGGCTGGCAACAGAGAAATATATATCCTGCCAGCCATCGCCGTTGAAATCGGCCACGCAACCCCCGGCAGTCCAGGAATGGCCCGCTCCCATATGGATACTCGTTATCCCTGACGCCGCCGTCCGATCGCTGAACGCCGGCGTCGCAGCGAATCCCGGCTGCGTTGCCATCAAGAGGAGAAGCCCCCCAATTGGGAGTCTGCGAGAATAGAAAACCATGATTGTTGCTCCATCGCCGAAATCGCAGAGGTGGGCATTCTGCTCGGCAGGTTGCTGGGGCTGGCCGGATACAACTCTAACCATATGCACATACCAAATGCCAGAAGAAACCAGCCGGTTGGTGATTGACTCGGCAGTACCAGAACCCAGTGCAGCCGTTGCAATAGAAGGTTCTTTGTGGATTTGCGGGACGACGGCGTATCACGCTCCGAAAGTTGGATTGTGCGCCGCGAAGGATCCTTGAACGATCCCTTGAGAATAACCCAGGCGAAGGATCCCGGAGGGGTCCATTGAGAATAACCCAGCGATTTATCGCTGGGGCACGCGGCACCAAGTACCAACTCCCGTCCCGTAGGGACGGAATGAGTGCCACGCGCCTGGCTCACGCCGTCCCTCTGGGACGGCAATACGCAGGAAAACGCTCGTCGCAATACCAGCCTTGAAAAGGCTGGGCTAATTTCATGTCGTCCCTACCAGGACTTGGTGGAATGCAGCCGCCGCGTCGACAAGCGCATTCAACGGTTCCCGCAAACCCGTGAAGAGCCAAGAAAAAAGCCGCCCGAAATCGGGCGGCTTTGAAACTCTAGATCTGTCACGTCGCCTGTCGGCGATCTACTCCGCTGCTGCGGCGCCTTCCGGCTTCCAGTTGCGGCGGGGGGGCTTGACGACGAGGCCCATGCGGATGGCCTTGACGCTGACCTTGATGCGGCAGACTTTGCCGTTGATCAGGGCTCGCACGCGCTGGATGTTCGGCTTGAACTTCCGCTTCGTGATGCCCGTGACTTTGGTACCGACACCGCCGAGGTACTTGGCCTTACCCCGATGGGTATAGGATCGGCCGGCTGTCGTCTTCTTTCCCGTAAAATGGCAAACGCGTGGCATACTGCACCTCGTTGGTGTTATTCGCTTATGAGCCCGGCAATTATCCATGGAAATCGAGGGATTGCAAGGCAGTCGGAATCGTGGATTTGCTGAATGGCCGTGGGCGGGAGCTGGGTTAATGGCTGTACACGGCAAATCGGGGGCGTCGAATGGGGTTCGGACGACTTCGCGGCCGCACTTCGGGGCCGTGAACGGGGCGTCAGGGCAGGTATTGCCGCCCGATCGCCCGCAGATTCTGCACCCGAATTCGTGTAACATCCTATAAATGATGGGCTTGCCGAGGCCCGGATCCATTCGACGTGAATGCAATGAAATCGGCGATCGGGCGTTCTGCATGGCATAGGGAGCCGATGGACGAAGCGGCACTGGCTGAGGCAATCCGAGGGGCACAGCAAGGTAACGCGACTTCGTTCGACGGCCTTGTGGACGCCTACGCGCCGCGGCTGTTCGGATTTCTCTATCGTCTGACGGGTTCGCGTCAGGAGTCGGAAGATCTGCTTCAGGAGGTATTCCTGCGGCTGGTCCGGACGATCGAGGCCTACACCCATGACGGTCGCTTCGACGCCTGGCTCTTTCGGATTGCGGCGAATCTGGTCCGTGATCGTGTCCGGAAGGTCCGACGATCGGGGAAGTTCGTCAGCGGCTCGAGCGATTCGAGCGACGATGGAAACGGATCGCTGATCGAGTCGATCGAGGCGGAGGAGTCCGACGGCGCTCGCCGGCTCGAATTGAGCGAGGAAGTCGAAGCGCTGAATCGAGCGCTGGCGGAATTGCCCGAGGCGGAGCGCGAAGTCGTCGTGCTGCGACACTTCTCGCAGATGTCCTTCAAGGAAATCGCCGAGGCGACGGACGTACCGCTCGGCACGGCGCTGGCCCGGGGGCATCGGGGCCTCGCGAAGCTGCGGAAGTTGATGGATCCGGATAGCGCGACGGAAGTGCAGGCAGTGCGGCGGCCTCGAAAGGCCGCAAAAGGATAAGCGTGATGGAAGACCTGGACATGAACATCCTTCGTGAGATCGAAGAGAACGAGCGCTGGCTCTCGACACATGAGACGCCCGAGGCGTCGGCCGACGTGTTGGCAAACGTCAAGCTGGCCGTGCGCGATGAACTGGCGCGTGATCGCGAGCGAGCGTTTGTAGTCCGATGGCGCCCATGGCAGGGCGCCATGGCGGCAGCGGCGATGATCATGATCAGCGTTGGCGTGATCCGCTTTGCGGCGCTAAATACCGATCCGGCACGGCCCCTGGATCCCGTCGCACGTTTCGTCATCGAGGATCTGGACGTTCCGGAAGTGGAGCGATCGATCGTGGATACGGAATTGGACGATCTGGAAGAATGGCGGATCGGCGAGTCCTGGGCCCTGAGCGGAGCATCGATGTTCGAGACATTCGAGGACGCGCTGTCCGAGGACAGCGGCGATGAATCCGATGAAGTGGGCGCGACGGCGCCGAATGGCAGCGTCAGCGGGGCGATCGGTTAATGAACACAAAAGTCTACATACTGGCGTCGATCGTTCTGTTTGCGTCGGTCCTCGGCGGGGCCGGTCCGGAGATCGTTCTTGGCCACGCGCCGAATGATCCGCCGGCTCGCAAAGGCGATGGGCCGAAGCACGCCGACGACGACGATGCGGATGGGGATCGCGATACCAATTCGATGGGCGGGCCGAAGAATCCTAAGCAGCGCAAGGCGCAACGCGATCAGTCGGACGAGGGCGATGCATCAGACGATTCGCCCCGGCGGCGTCGCGGCGACGGCATGCGGCGGGGCTTCCGTGGCCCGGGACGAGAACGTGGATTCCACGGTCGCGGTCCGGATCGGGATCGCGTCGCCTCGGATGAGCCGATTTCCCCCGAACTCGAAGCCGATGCCATGAAGCTTCTGGAAACGCGCATTCCCGAAATGTATCAGAAGATGGCGAAGCTGCGCGACGAGAAGAACGAACGTTTCCATCGCGTGCTGCGCAAAATCATGCCGATGATCCGCGAATTCAAGGTGCTTCAGGATGCACATCCGGAAATGGCGGACGTTGTTATCGAAGAATTCAAGACGGAGCGTTCCGTGCGATTCCTCGCCAAGCGATATATGGATGCGCGGCGCGATCAGGATGCTGACGCCCAGGCACGACTCGAAGGCGAGTTTCGCGAGTTGATGAAGCGGCGTCACGAATTGGAGATGCAGCGACGCCAGTTCAGGCTCGATGACTTTCGCCGACGACTGCAGCAGGAACAGGCGCGTCTGGATGAAGAAGCGAGCAGACTCGAAGAAGATCAGTCGGGTTTCGAAACGGAACTCGAGCGCCGCGTCCAGCGGCTTCGCGAAGGCAAATTCCGGGATGCGTTCGGCCCGCCGCCGGGGGCCCAACGCCCGGGCGATCGGCGTCGCGGCGGCAGATTCGACGGTCCGCCCCATCGCGGTCGAGGATTGCGAGGCATGGAAGGTCCGCCGCGCCGGCGCGGTCCTGATGGCCGAAGGCCGCCGCCGCGCGAGCGCGACGACGGCGATCCGGAGCGTCCGGACGACGATTTGGATATCTGATTCGGAATGTCGCCGTTCGATTGCGTCATCGCTGGACGACCAATTCCGTTGGGATTTCGATACAAATCGCGCACGATCGGGTTTCGCGCTTGCCCTTTGGTTGCGGCGTGCGCCAGAATGCACGATGTCGCGCTCAATCGTGGGGCGTCGCAGGAGCACGATCATGCCGGTTTTCATTGACGGACCAACGCGCGTCGCCGCGGCGGGCGATCCGCCGAAACTCATCGAGGAATACTTCGGCCGCGTCAACAGCGGCGACGCGGGTGTGAGCATCGCGCGGATGCAGAGCCCGCCGGGATGGTCCGAGCCGGGACAGCGACCGGATTTTGACGAGTACACACTGGTCTTGCGCGGAACATTGCGCGTCGAGCACGGCGACGGCGCAATGGACGTCAAATCGGGACAGGCCGTACTCACGCGAAAGGGCGAGTGGATCCGTTACAGTACCCCCGGCAGCGAGGGCGCGGAGTACATCGCGGTCTGCATTCCGGCGTTCGGCCCCGACTCCGTGCATCGCGACGCGTAGCGTGCAATCATTCGATCGACATTTGGAATTCACGATTCGGGCGCTTCGTTCCATCGTGATCGTGGCCATCAACGCCAACATTCAGCTTTGTTTCATAAACCGAGGAGGATTCTCATGAAGTCAGTTCTTTCCGCCGCCGTGTTGGCCCTTGTGACGACTGCGGCCATGGCGAGTGATGACGCCGCCAGGTATTGGCCCAATTGGCGCGGTCCGGAAATGACTGGCGTTTCGAGGACGGCGAATCCGCCCGTTTCGTGGAGTGAATCGAAGAACATCAAGTGGAAGATCGAGATACCCGGTTCGGGACATGCATCCCCGATCATCTGGAAAGATCGGGTTTATGTTCTGACGGCGATCAAGAAGGAAGGGAACGTGCCGATGGCCGTTCTGCATGACGAAGATTCGCCCGCAATCGGCCAATCGCTTGCGTCCATGCAGCCCGAAAGTGGTCGGCGACCGCGTGGCGGCAGGCGCGGCCGTGGCGGTCGTGGTGGTCGCGGTCGCGATGCGCCCAAAGACAGCTATCAGTTCGATGTGATTGCGATCAATCGCGCCGATGGAAGCATCGCCTGGCAGAAGACGGTTCGTGAATCGGTCCCGCATGAAGGCATCCATCCCGACAGCACGCAGGCGTCGAACTCGCCCGTGACGGACGGAGAGCACATCTACGCCCATTTCGGTTCACGCGGTCTGCACTGCCTCGACATGGACGGCAACGTCGAATGGAGTGCCGAATTCGGCCAGATGAAGACGCGCAACAGCTTTGGCGAGGGCAGTTCGCCGGCCCTGCACGGCGACACGATCGTCGTCAACTGGGATCACGAAGGGGATTCGTTCATCGTCGCACTCGACAAGAAATCGGGCGCGGAAAAATGGCGCAAGCCCCGGGATGAACCGACGAGCTGGTCCACGCCGCTGATCGTCGAGTCGGACGGCAAAGCACAAGTCGTTGTGAACGCGTCGAAATTCATTCGTGCATACGATCTCGAAACGGGCGATGTTGTCTGGAAGTGCGGCGGCATGACGATGAACGCGATTCCGTCGCCCGTCGCATCGCACGGCGTCGTCATCGTGATGAGCGGATTCCGCGGCGCGGCACTCGTCGCGATCCGATACAAGGGGGCCAAGGGTGACATCACGGATTCGGATCGAATCATGTGGAGCCACGATAAGGAAACACCATACGTTCCGTCACCGCTTCTCTATGACAAGTATCTCTACTTCACGAAGAACACGAAGGCGCTGTTGACATGTTTCGACGCCAGCACGGGCAAACAGGCCTACACACAACAGCGTCTTGACGGCATCGACGGTATTTACAGCTCGCCCGTCGGGGCGAAGGGCCGCGTCTACCTGGCCGGCCGCGACGGGACGACGCTCGTCTTCAAGAACGGCGCGGAATTCGAAGTGCTGGCAACAAACGAACTGGACGACGGCTTCGACGCCTCACCGGCGCTGGCCGGCGACGAAATCTATCTTCGCGGCCGCAAGTCGCTGTATTGCATCGCGGAGTAGACGCGACGTGTGATCGACATTGAATGATTGAGTGAATTGTCAAGCGGGTGCGGCAACTGGTCGCGCCCGCTTTCTTATTCGGTTCATCACGGATTTGCGGGGACCATTGACGGCTTCTGCCGACGCGGCGGCTGCATTCCACAAAGTCCCGGCAGGGACGACATGAAAATAGCCCAGCCTTTGAAGGCTGGGATTTCGACGAACGTCTCCCTGCACATTGCCGTCCCATAGGGACGGCGCGAACCAGGCACGTGGCACTCGGTCCGTCCCTACGGGACAAAAATTGGCATTTTGAACCGCGTGCCCCAGCGATAAATCGCGGGGCTATTTTCAATAGATCCCTCCGGGATCCTTCGCGGTGCACATTCCAACTTCCATAGCGTGATACACCGTCGTCTGTCAGAGCGTGATAAGCCGCCGTCCCGGAAATCCGTGAAGAACCTCTTATTTCACATTCGACAACAAATCGTCCAGCACCATTCTCGGGAACGCCAGTTCAAAGTTGTGTTTCCGCGCCAGCGCAAGATAGGCGTCGGCTGCTTCCGGGAATCGTTCACTGAATGCGATCAACATGATGGCGAGATTCGCGCCGGCAGCCATGTCCTGCGCGACGTCCGTTGCGGCGGGCGGTTGGCTCGCTTGCAACATGGTGGCGAGTCGTCGCGTATGCGAATTGCCTTTCTCGCACAGCTGAACCACTGCTTCAAGCGATTCATCCGCGATGCCGGAGCGATGCTGTCGCATGGCAATGATGTATCGGAGTGGATACAGCATGTACAGATCACCGACGGGTTCATCCTTGCTCTTGTCCAGCAGTCGCGAAATCGACTCAATGTCCTGAGTGATGAACGCCGCCCTCAATTGAGAGACCAACGTGCCGTTCGCCTCGAGCTGTGCCAACAGGGCGTCTCGATCTCCTGCGCCCTCCAGCAGGGCCATGGCGCATTCCTCTTGCAGAGTGATGATTCTGACGTCATTCGGGGCGGCATTCCAAGTGGCGATGGCCGCTTGCCTGGACTTGTCTGCCTGTTTCCTGGCTTCTTTCCGATCACGCATGGCAATCACGCGAACGAGATTCACAGCCGCCTCGTCGTCGAGAACCTGACCGAATGCCTTGTTCACGAGATGCGTTTCAAGAGAATCGATGTCACCGGTCGCGAGCAGCAGTGACTCGAACATCTCCGGGACGTTTTCGTCATTGGTGATTTCGAGCATCGCCTTGCGCGCATGCGGCAGGGCGTTGGCGAATTCCGCCTGGTTGCCCAGGTAGTATGCCAGCGCGAAGTGACCGAAGGGCGATGGATTCGGCGGCTCGATGGCCTGTTCCAGCAGTTTCACAGATTCCTCGGGATCGTCGACAATCCGCGCCAGCAGATAGGCAAGATCGCGATCATTCGGCTCCGTCTTCAACAGCGCCCTGTATTCCCCGATGAGATCGTAATCCGGCTTTCGTACGTCCATCCACGTCTGCCAGAAGCGATGCGCCTGCACGCGGACCGGTCGGTTCTGCCGCTGCTTTGTGAGCAGCGATGCGAATTCGTCGTCGGGGATCATTCCATGCGCCAACGTCATCAACATGAGTGACGCTTCGGGTTGGTCCATGAGTCGTTTCACGTAGGGGATTGCATCATCAGGAGTTCCTGAATTCAGCAGTCCCATCAAGATGTCTTCGTGTCGCGCGGATTCGGATGCGTACACATGTGACTTGTAGACGACAGAAGACGAACTACTCATGCTGATCTGCGTCGGCGGATCTTTGAAGACATAGTCCACATCGCTGAATGTGTAGTAGCGCTTTCCTCCGAGCAATGAGCCGGTCGATTCCGGGGCGTTCGCAGCCGTGTCGGCGTAGGCGACTTGCTCCCAGATAATCGCTGCCAGGCCGTCGGGGTTGACGACGTGAACCTCGTCGTAGAACGGCCGCGCGAAGAACCCGCTTTCGATGTCAAACTCGATCGGTTCGAAGTCTGGCGCGTCGGGGCCCGGTTCGATCCGCGTCTTGCCGAACGTCGCAGGCATGTGAATGTCGGCGCGCGGGCCGAGGGCGACCGATTCGCCGTTGACGAGGACGTGATAGGGCGTGTCGAGACCATTGACGAGGAAGGCGTTGTCGGGCGATCCGAAGGCGCACATCGACAGATAGATCAGGAACCCGACGAGCAGAAGGGCCGGTAGGACGAGTGCCGGAAGGATTCCGCGGCGTGCCTTCGGCGGATCAAATGCCGGCGTGACGACAGTCGGGCGATCGGAATCGCGCAACTGGCTGGAGGCATTGCGCAGGTTACGCACTTCTTCGGAACTCGTCTCGGGGAATCGATGTTTCACTTCGTCGAGAAGATTCACAACGTCGCGATGTTGTCCGGCGGACTGCAGAACGCGGGCATGAACCAGCACGACATCGACAGCGCTTTCGCCTTCGCTTTCGAGCAGCCGTCGCACTTGCGCTGACGCCTTCGTCGTCTCGCCGGACTTGAGATAGTGAGCCACGAGGCGGCGGATCAAAGTCGGCGATGCATCGGCGGCGGAAGCGCTCAACAGCACGCGTTCCGCATTTTCGCGATCACCGAACTGCGCGTGTCCGATCGCCAGCAGCTCGGCAATCTGTGCATCCGTCCGCAATCCGTGGGCCACGGCGGCAGCCGCCCGTGTGAATCCGTCCTGATAGCAGATCTCAATCGCGATCGAAAGCGCCTTGCCGGCGGATTCCTTGTCCGAGGGTCTGCGCGCCAGGTCCTGAAGCGCAGTTTCGAATTCGCTGGCGATCAGCGCCTCGTATTCGCGCATCGGCATGCGAACGCCAAACTTGCAGTGTGGGCATTCGCGGAGTACGCGCCTTCTGCCAAGGGGGATGATCGGGCAGTAGTACAATGTGAAGAAGTAGAGTGCATCGTAGCACGCCAGCGATGCTGTCTGCTGACAATGATCGCACACGTCGACGACGAAGAGATGGTTTTTTCGAAAGAAGTAATTCCAGCCCCAGACAACGATCATCGCAACGGCCCTCCGTCAGAATGAGCGCCGCCCGGCGACGCCGATTGCGGGCCAGTGTATGCAGGAATCGCGTTCCGGAAAATGTTTCATTCGGACGATTTGGCGTCCAGCACCAATGGGGAGCCGCCCTCGTCGAATTCCGCAACTGCCAGTCCGATCGCGGCAGGCGCCGACACTGAATTCGCCAGCGAACGATCCCGCAGCGGTCGTTGCAGTCGAATCCACTCGTAGCCGTCACAAAGTGGCCTGCGATGCACGAGAAGGCCGGGATCGTGTTGAACGGCGCTGCGGATGCGCGGCCAGAGAAATCGTTTCGTCTCAGGCGGACTCTGTCCCGGCCAGCCGCCGTTGATCCAGTCCCATTCGCGATCGAGCTCCGTTGTTTGCACGATGTAATTCGTCGGCTGATCGTCCTTCAGCAGCGGGAAGTAGTGGGCCAGGCGGGGCCAGAAGGACTCGAATTCGATCGTCTTGCATTGCTGTTCCGTGAGATAGGACAGCAGATGCGCATCGAGTGGTTCGGCAACGGCGCACTGAATATTCCGCGCCTTGATCTGATCGGCGAGTTCACCCAATGGATGCCGCGCGCCGAGTTGACTGTGCATTGCGAATTGCCCCACGGCCCACGCGGCGCACAACGCGATGGGCGCGGCGCGTCCGGCAAACTTAGATCGGCTGCTGACGAACACCGCCGCCAGAATGCCGGGAATAAACACCCACAGCGGAATGAGATAGCGAATCGTCGTGAAATCAAGCACGCATCCGCCGAGCAGGTAGAGACCGATCGTTGTGCCGACGCCGATGAGAAGCAAAGTCGCCGGAGAGTGATTGAACGATTGCATCCGAAAGAGCTTCGACAGGCCGGACGATTCCGATCGGAGCACGACAACAAAGGTCGTCATCGCCGCGCCCAACGCGAGCCAGCCGGCGCCCTCCACCAGTCCGGTCGTCATCAGACTCAGCGGCTGTGTGACGGTGTCTCGACCGACGCCGACGAGCGACAGGAACGGCTGCGGATCCGCGCCGAAGAGGACGGGGATTCCGTTGGCGAGATAGATCAGCGTTTCGCCCGCCATCCAGATGGGTCGAAAGCCGAGCGGCAACGACGGATCAAGCGGCTGTCCGCTGAGCGAGCGGCCCGCGACGTAGAGAACCGCCGGCGTCGAACCGACGAGCAGGCCGAGGATCATCGTGCCGTGGTTCTGTGCCGCGGCGCGGGCGAAGTCGATCAGGTTGACGTGTCGATTGATGAAGTACGCAAAGCCAAGTGTTGCAATCAGGAGGATCACGATGGCGATCGGCTTGGGCAGCACACCGAGCAGTAGCTGCGATTGGACGCGACCGTCCGCGACCCATGTCGCCCACGTGATGTTGAGGATCAGCACGGCGACAAGCGCGACGATCGGCAACGCCGCGAATCGCGAACGCATTGAAAACCTTTCGACGCGTTCGCCAAGCGCACTCGACTTCCACGCGGCGGCCAGAGGTCGACGGAACATGGCGTGCAGAATGATCGGGGCGATGAAGAGCACGATCGACGGATTGATCCACATCCCGGAGCCGATGATCGCGCCGAACGCGAATTTGCGCAACCCGCGCATCGTCAGGGGTACAGGTTCGACAAACCATTCCGAATAAGCGAAGAGCAGCATCGATCCCCAGAGCATGATTTCCACGTAGCCGCCGCGAGCCGAAATCGACCATTGCATGAACATGGGGCTGCACGCGATCAGCGCGGCCGCGCCCATGAATCCGCCCGCACGGCCGAACCAGCGTGTCAGCATGAGATACTGCGTGAACACGAGCAGCGCAAGATAGAACGCCGGCGCGAATCGCAGTGCGTTGATCGGCGAATCAAATACCGTCGAGAATGCGGCGACCGTGTACGCCTCCAGCGCGCCCATGTAGCGCTGGCCGTAGAAGTAGATCGGAAATCGTTCGCCGGCGGCGATGTCCTGCGCCATCAGGCCGACGATCGCTTCGTCGGAATGCAGCAGCGTTTCGCCTGCGGAGACGAACGGCCATCGGGCGACGATCGCGATCGCGAAACAGGCGACGGCGATTGCAATGTCGGCTCGCGTGATGGCGTGCCGCTTCCATGCGTTCTCGGTCGTCGGATGATCGGGGCAGGGGGCGCGATAGGTGTCAAACGTGACGATGCTCGTTTCCGCTGTGCGAACGGGCGTCGTCGTGGTTCGTCCACTGTTGCGAGGCGAGGCGTAAGTGCTCGTCAGGTTGTCGTCGTTTCGTGGCTTGGTTCCCTGCAATTCTGCCGCACATCGAGTCGCGCATCGCGCATGTGCGCGATGCGCTGCCGAATGCGCAGGCACAGGCGGTCGAATCATTCGCCGCATGTGATTCAGTTGTCAGGAGAGTTTGCCGCTCCGCATGATCGCGATGATGAGCCAGACGGCCATTCCGGACGCAATGAGGTAGCCGAACAGGCCGAGATATCGCAGCGGAAACCAGCCGAAGATCACGATGTCCGCGTTCATGCTCAGCAGCATCGTGCCGCAGATGATCGTGGACGCCATGATGATCGACGAGGCCAGGCGATTGCTGGAACGATCCAACTCTCTGGCCAAATAATCGAGGTTTTCGTGCTTGATGTTGATTTGAAAACGGCCCCGGCCGAGACCGCGCATGATGTCGCGCACAAGTCGCGGTCCGTCCTTCAGGATCGCCGTGAGATGCCAGGCGGAGATACCGGCGGCGCGGGCGATGCGCTTGGTGCTGAATCGATCGCGTAGCAGTGCTGAAAGTCGGGGTTGAACGATCTCGACGATGTTGAACTCGGGATCGAGCTGCAGAACAACGCCCGATATGATGGTCAAAGACTTGAACGCGGCGACAAAATCGCGCGGCAGCGTCACGTCGTTATTTCGGACGGTATCGATCAACTCGCCGAAGATGACGGACATGTCCATTCGGCGCACGGGCAACCCGTACCACTTATTGACGAAGACGCGCAGATCCCGCGCGAGCAACGTGCGATCCGTGTTTTCGCCGAAGCACTCCATGTCGGCGATGACGTCGACAAGGATCTCGTATTCCTTCCTGACGATCGCGAGCAGGCCGACGACGACCCGATCGAGGAGTTGTTCGTCAAGTTGGCCGATCATGCCGAAGTCCACGAGTTTCAAGTGCGACGGGGCCGTGATCAGCAAATTGCCGGGATGCGGATCGGCGTGAAACAATCCCAACTCGAAGAACTGTCGGACGAAGCACTCGGAGATTCGTCGTGCCAGCAGCGGTCGATCAATGTCTTCGTTCTCCGTCGCCAGCGCTTCACGAAAGCGATGCCCTTCAAGAAACTGAAGCGTCAAGATGCTCGGCCCCGTCAGATTCCAATGAACTTCGGGTGTCGAAACGTGTTCGTCGTCCTTGAACGCCAGGTAGAACCGCGTTGTCGCCGAGGCTTCGTTCACGAAGTCGAGTTCGCGTTCGAGGGTCTGCGTGAATTCCTCCACGAGCATGCGCGGTCGATACGGCCGCAACTCGGGAAACAGGCTCTCCGCCTGCTCGGCGAGGAATTTGAGCACATAGATGTCGAGCCGCACCGTCTGTTCGATGCCCGGTCGCTTGATCTTGACGACGACGCGCTGGCCGTCGTGGGTCGTGGCCTTGTGGGCCTGTGCAATCGAACCGCTGGCGAAGGGCGTGTCGCTGAAATGCGCAAACGCCTTTTCGATGGGCTCGCCGATGTCTTTTTCGAAGATGCGTTTGGCATCGACGGCCGAGAAGGGCGAGACACGATCCTGGAGTTGCGAGAGCGCTTTGAGGACCGGGAGCGGTAGAATGTCGGGCCGCGTGGATGCGATCTGTCCCAGCTTGATGAACGTTGGCCCGAGCTCCTCGCAGACGCGGACGAATCGCTGGCCGACGGATTCGAGCGGATCGGCCGCTTCGGGTTCCTCGATTTTCTTTCGGCGAAAAATGCGCCCCGTCGGGAGATAGCCCGTGAGTTGCAGGCGATCGACGAAATGGCCGAATCCGTGCCGCGAGAGCACCTGGAGGATCACGCGCAAGCGGGCGAACGTGCGGACGGTTCTTGGCAATGTCGCTAATGACATGGGTTTCGCGTCGTCTCCCGTACGATCCAGCCGCCGCCGGACCCGGAGCGCGGCGGCGCAATTCGTTCATCGATCCGTTACTCGGACGTATTGAGCGGCGATGTCGGCATATTCGGACCGCCCCTGTTGTACGTCAATTCCGGGCGATATTCTCCGCCGGCTGTTGCGCGGGGCGGGGTTCTGGTAGAAACTGGGGCTTTGCGCCGACGGCGCGACATCGGATGACAGCGGCACGAAGCGAGAAATGACGGAATCCCAATCAGCGAGTGCGAATCGAGGGGCCTGGCGACTGTTCAGCACGCTGTGCGTCCTGCTCTTCTGCGCCCGCGGTCTTTTCGTTTTGAGCATCTTCCCGCCGCTCGAAGGCTGGGACGAGTATCAGCACATCGGCTATGTCGAGTACCTGCTCGAAAACGGCGACTCGCCCGTCTTCAATGACAACAACGACGTTCCGCGATCGCTGCACGCGGACCTTGTGAAGTTGCCGCACAGCAAGAACGCCGTCCATCAGCTTCAGTTCATCGGCGGCGTCAGCTACGAGGAATTCTGGAAGCTCGACGCGCCCCCGGCACTCGTTGAAGACGCCCCCACGATCCGACTCTACCAGGCGCAGCACAGTTCACTGTATTACCGACTCGTCGCGCCCGTGTATTCGTGGGCGAAGGCACAATGGGGATTCGTTTCCGCCGTGACGATGCTTCGAGCGATCAATGTCGCGTTCGGGGCCGGCGCGATCGCAATTGCAATGTGGGCGATTGGGCTTCTGATCCGGCCGGGGCCTTTCCGACATCTGATCGGTCTATTGATCGCGCTGCAACCATTGTTTCTGTTGAACTGTGCACGCGTGGCCAATGATGCACCGGCCGTTCTGTTCGGAACGGCCGCCGTTGCCGCGATGTTACTGTTGGGCACGAAGCCAGGTGTGCGGGCGTCGATCGTGCTGGGCATCCTGCTCGGCGTCGGTGTGTTGTTCAAGACGATCAATCTCGGATTGCTTCCAATGGCGGCATTCGTTTATCTCTATGCCGCATGGAAAGGGGAGTGGCGCCGCGCCATCCTGATGGGGCTCGTTGCTTTCGCGTGTATGCTCGCCGTGTCCGGATACTACTTCGCATTCAATCTACAGACGTTCGGCATGCTCACGCCAATGCAGGAAGCGATCCAGAATCGCGCCGAGGGCAAGACGCTTGGCGATTATCTTGAAGCGGCGAAGTACCTGAACTGGTACCACGAAGTCTCGACGCGATATCTGCGGCACAGCCTTTGGCGAGGCGGCTGGAGCATGATCCTGCCCGATTGGCGGCTGCTCGGCGTCAGTCGCCTGTTCGTCAAAATGCACGAAGTCACGGCCTGGTTCGCGGCCGTCGGAATCCTGTGGATGCTCTCGCCCAGGTATCGTCTGGAGCGCCTGATCTTCTCGCGCCCCGGCACGGCCACGCGGATCGGCGTGCTTTGGGTCGGCGTGACGTTCGCACTCTGCTATCACATGCTGCAGACGATCGTGGCCCTGCCCAATGTCGCGACAAACATCTGGTACGCTGCCGTGACGTTCCCGTGGCTCCTTGTCCTGCTCGTGCAGGGATTGGCCGCATTCCCCGCGCCGCGATTGGGGCAGTTCTTCATCGGATTGATGGCAATCGCTTTTCTCGGCACCGAAATCTACGGCACACGCGTTGCGATGGTCGAGGAATACGCGCTCGAACCATGGGGCAATCTGGCACGCGAACGGCTGTCGCAGTTGCACCCGTCCTGGTGGGGGCCGAATCAGACAACATTGTTGATGATCGGCGTGATTGTGATTGCGGCGACGTGTTTCATCGTCGCCGTCATGCAAAAGCATGAACCGATTGCAGCAAGTGATGAAATGCAGTCCCCCGAAGCCCCGTAGGGCGGGCCAAATACATCTATCCCCGTAGGGTGGGCCGTGCCCACCAACGCGCTGTCATGTGTTGTCGAGAGTGATATCGGTGCGGACATTCTCGTAGGGCGGCCCGTGCCCGCCGACGTGATACGAGCTGTTGCCGTGAACGCGTCGTTGCCGCAGTCCAATTCTCGATACTGCTATTCGCCCTTCGATTCTTCTGCCGGTGTATCACCCGCCTTCGGCGCACTCCCCGGCATGCGCATGTTCCAGCCGCCCGCTTCCATTTTCTCGATGCGCTCAACGTCGTCCTTCTTGAGAATCTGTCCCGAAAGCACGCCTCCGTAGGCGTGACCGCGCCAGGTACCGGCGTAGAAGCCGTCGTCGATGATCACGCGCGCCGAGTATTGACCGATCAACGGAATCTGCATCTTGTCCAGTGTGATGACCGGCGTACCCGCGGCCCACTTGATGCGGACGGTCACAGGCACATTTACATCTCTATCTGCGTATTGAATCCGGGCCATGATCGACCACATGTCGCCGGCAAGCTTCGTTGCGCTGGCGATCTCGTAGCGCTCGACGATCGGCTTCGTCATCGGCGCCTTGCCTTCGAGCCCTTCGGCGTTCGTCATCTGAAAGTTGCCGCGGAGCACGGCGCCGGAGAGCAGGGCCGCCAGCTTCGCTTCGCGCTGCAGCTGCTCGGACATCGCGGGTTTCGACGCTGCCTCTGGCGGCGCGTTGCTCGCGCCCGGCTGGGCGACGCCTGTCCAGAGAACCAATGACGCAAGAACGAGCAGTACGGAGATTCCAGATTTCATAGCCATTGCCCTGTCGATGTCGGAGTTTTCGAGTGATCCTCGGTTCACGAATGCGGGAAATCGTGATACGCATCGCATTGTAGCGGCCGAATCGCCCTCATTCACGGCGGAAGCATTGCGGCCGCGGCGCACGACTGCCAGACTCCGCTTGCGGATTCCGGCGATTGTCCTGTTTCTTGCGTATTCGCCGTCGGCAACCCACAATCGTGAGCGTTCGGCCCTCAGGCCGTTTCCCAAGAGATGGAGCGGGTTGCGGTATCGCCGCATATTCGAATTCCGCGAACGAAATTGTCAAATAATTGAGGAGTTCAGATGATGATCTGGCGCTTGTCGTCAAGAGGTGTTCTCAGTGCCGTCGCGATCTCGCTTTTGTCGAGCGTCGCATTCGCAGATGGCGTTGACTATCCGGAGTCCAAAACAGTGGATGTCGTGGACACGATCCACGGCCAGAAAATCGCCGATCCTTATCGTTGGCTGGAAGACGACAACGCCGCCGACACGAAGGCCTGGGTCGAAGCGCAGAACGAAGTCACATTCGGATATCTCGAAGCCATTCCCGAGCGAGCTGCCATCGAGAGCCGTCTTACCGAATTGTGGAACTACGAGCGATTTGGCGCCCCAAGCAAGAAGGGCGGGCGCTACTTCTACAGCCGAAACGACGGCCTGCAGAACCAGAGCGTCATTTATTCAGTCAAGTCCCTCAGCGACGATCCGAAAGTCCTGCTCGATCCGAACAAGCTGAGTGAGGACGGCACGTTCGCCCTCAGCGGTGCGAGCGTAAGCGAGGATGGAAAGTACTACGCCTACGGCGTTTCGGACGGCGGTAGCGACTGGCAGACATATCGCGTGCGCGATATCGAGTCGGGCAATGACCTGTCGGACAAGATCGAGTGGATCAAGTTCAGCGGCGTTTCCTGGACGAAGGATGGCAAGGGATTCTTTTACAGTCGATATGACGAACCGAAGACTGGCGAAATGCTCAGCGGTTCGAACTATTACCAGAAGCTCTATTACCACACACTGGGTACGCCGCAATCCAAAGACGAACTCGTGTACGAGCGCCCCGACCAGAAAGACTGGGGCTTCGGCGGTTCCGTGACGGAAGATGGCAAATACCTGATCATCGCCGTCTGGCAGGGTACGGAGCGAAAGAACCGCATCTATTACAAAGACCTGCGAAATGCGAATGCCGAAGTCGTCAAGATGCTCGACGACTACGACGCCGAATATGACTTTCTCGGCAACGATGGCAGTATGTTCTACTTCCGAACGGATCTCAGCGCGCCCAAGGGCCGCATCATTGCGATCGATTCAAAGAGCCCCGCACGGGCGAATTGGAAGGAAGTTGTGCCCGAAGTCGCGGAAACGCTTCAGGGAGCCAATATTCTCAACAACTGGTTCGTGTTGAGCTATCTCAAGGATGCCCGCACACAGGTCAAGATTCACGACAAGGCGGGCAAGTTCGTTCGAGAAGTCGAGCTGCCAGGAATCGGCTCGGCCAACGGATTCGGCGGCAAGAGTACGGACACGGAAACGTTCTATACCTTCAACAGCTTCGCCGTGCCGACGACGGTCTATCACTACGACGTCGTCAGCGGCAAGAGCAAAGTGTTCAAGGCCCCGCAGGTCAATTTCAACCCGGACGAGTTCGTCACGAACCAGATCTTCTACACGAGCAAGGACGGAACGCGCGTCCCGATGTTCATCACGCACAAGAAGGGCCTCAAGCTCGACGGCACAAATCCGACGTATCTTTACGGCTACGGCGGCTTCAATATCTCGTTGTCGCCGAGGTTCAGTCTCTCGAACATTGCATGGCTAGAAATGGGCGGCGTCTATGCCCAGGCGAATCTCCGTGGCGGCGGTGAATACGGCAAGGCATGGCACGACGCCGGCCGATTGCTGAACAAGCAGAACGTCTTCGACGATTTCATCGCGGCCGCCGAATGGCTGATTTCCAACAAGTACA
>JAJDEC010000378.1 GCA_029259995.1 Phycisphaerae bacterium | reverse complement strand
CATCGGAAACCTCGGCGCGGCGATGGTCGGCGGATTGCCCATGATCTCCGAGATCGTGCGCAGTCGGGCCAACATCGACAACGGTGCAAGAACACGATTCGCCGACATGTGGCACAGCGTCTTCCTGCTCGCCTGTGTCGCCCTGATTCCGACGTTTCTGCATCGAATACCGCTTGCCGCACTGGCGGCGATGCTGGTCTATACCGGCTTTCGCCTCGCCCATCCGAAGGAATTCATCAATGTCTGGCGCATCGGGCGCGAACAGTTGGTCATCTTCTTTGCAACGATCGTCGCCGTCCTGGCCACGGATCTCCTGATCGGCATCGGGATCGGTATCCTCATCAAGGTGATCATTCACATGATCAACGGCGTACCGATGCGATCGCTGTTTAAGCCCTATCTGGAAGTCGAGCCGCAGAACAACGACACATGCATCATTCGGGCGAAGCAGTCGGCCGTCTTCAGCAACTGGATTCCGTTCCGTCGCCAGCTCATGGAGCTGGGGCTGACAATGCATCAGAACATTGTTCTCGATCTTTCCGAAACGAAGCTGGTCGATCACAGCGTGATGGAGAAGCTCCACGAGATGCAAGACGACTTCCATGCCGAAGGCCTCACGCTGGACGTTGTGGGACTCGACATGCATCAGCCCCTGGCGAATCACCAGCTCTCCGCACGTCGCGCCGGCATTGGAAAAATGAAACGAATCACATTCGTGACGAGCCGCCAGTTCGCCGAATCGATCGAACGCACGATCGCAGAACTCAGCGGCAGTCCTGTTACAGTCATGCCGTGCCGGATCGTCCGGCCGACGGAATCCGGATTCGCCGATGTCGGGTCCGCGCAAGACGACGTTCGCCTGGAGGTCGTAGTGCCGTGCAACACCGCAGACGGGATCGTGGACAAGATCCGATCCGAACAGGAGGCCGCCGATTTCATCAGCATCAGCGTCGAAGAACTCAGTGGCTTCCAGCGAAGCGAGCCGGCGGCCCCGAACGCCAATCGTCAACGCCTTCAGACCGCGTCAGGCGTGTAGTCCTTTCCGCTGGGATTGTGCCGGCACTTGTACCGGAGTCGACGCCGTGGTTCAAGAACTTCGAGACGACCGTCTGAGACGCACGATCATCGCCGGAAGACAGATACTATTCGTCGTGGTTGTGTCCAGGCTTGGTTCACGCGTCGCCATGCCAGACACGCGTCGGGATTCACGAAGCGGCGAGGCAAGCCCAGCGACGTCCGCAGTGGCTTCCACACAACCCGCCGGTTTGTCGAACAGCCAGATTCGATCTTCGCCGATCACTTCCTGGCAATGCGTCCATAAAGCGCCGGCAGGAACAGCAGATTCATCAGCGTTGATGTGACGAGACCACCGACGATCACGACGGCCAGCGGGTATTCGATTTCATGTCCCGGCTTGTTGCCTGCGATGACGAGCGGGATCAATCCAAGGCCCGTCGACAGCGCCGTCATCAGGATAGGCGAAAGACGTTCCTGGGCGCCCCGAATCAACAAACCCAACCCCATCGACTCGCCTTCTTCGCGCACGAGATGCTCGTAGTGGCTGACCATCATGATGCCGTTGCGACCGGCGATACCGAGGACGGTCACAAAACCGACGAGCGATCCGAGAGAAAGCACGCCGCCACTGATAAACGCCGCCGCAACGCCGCCGACAAGCGAAAACGCAAGTGTCAGCAGGATGAGCAATGTCAGGCGAACGGATTCGAATTCCACGTATAACAGAAGCACGATCAATGCCACGGCGGCGAGCGCGAAGATCATCAGCCGTCGCTGCGACGCCTGTCGGGCTTCGAATTCGCCCAGGAATTCCGGGTGATAGCCGCGATCAAACGACAGCGTATCGACTTTGGCGCGAATATCGCGTGCCACACTGCCCAGATCGCGCCCCTTGGCGTTGCACGTGATGTCAATTCGGCGCGACGCCGATTCTCGCTTGATCTCGTTCGGCGCCGGAACAATGATGATGTCCGCGATGTCGCCCAAACGCACTTGACCACCGGTCGGTACGTCGATCAGGAGTTCGTCCAGACTGTGCGGGTCCTCGCGCAAGCGATCTTCGCCTCGGACGGCAACGTCGAAGACCATCTGTTGTTCATAGATCTCGCCGACTTTTCTGCCCTGTAGCAACGTCGTCGTCGGCCTTCGGATGTCCCCGGCCGTCATACCGAACATCGTCGCCGCGTCAGGTTTCAGCGTAATCATGATCTGGGGCACGAGCGTCTGTTGCTCGACATGCAGATCGGCGACGCCCTCGATCTCCTGAATCGCGTCGCGGACCTCTGCGGCCTTGGAGCGCAACGTCTCGAGCTCGGGACCATAGAGCCGAACAACAATGCTCGCACTCGCGCCCGTCAGCACTTCCTTGATCCGTTCCTTCAGGTACGTGAGCACATCGCGATAGATTCCCGGGTATTGATCGATGACGTGTTGAATGCGCGCAAGCGTCTCGTCGAAATCCGCCTCGGGCTCAACGCTGACCCACAGCTCACAGAAGTTGGGACCGACGACTTCGTCGGCGACCTCCGCCCGCCCCAGGTGCGCACCGAAGTTGCGCACGCCCGGAATCGCCCGGAGCTCGCGGCTGACATTGATCGTCGATCGGCTCAATGCATCCAGCGATGTCCCGGGTTTTTCCACCCAGTGCATCAGGAAGTCCGTCTCCTGAAAGTGCGGCAGAAACTCCTCCCCCAGAAGTGGCACGCTGATCGCGGAGCCCACGAGCGCAGCGATGACGAGGAGCCCGACGACGATCGGTCGGCCAACGAACAATGACAATACAACGCGATATGCCGACTTCATCCATCGCACGAAGAAGGGATCTTCGGCAATGTGCTTCGCCTTCGGCAATAGCAGCAGGCTCAAGGCCGGCGTGACTGTCAGCGCGACCAGCAGCGAAACGAGAATGGCCAGAATGTAGGATGTCGCGAGCGGTCGGAAGAAAGTCCCGGCAAGCCCTTCGAGAAAGAAAATCGGCACGAAGACGAGAATGACGATCATGGTCGCGAAGACCACGGCGCTGCGGACTTCCAGTGACGCCTTGAGGACGACGCGGAATGACGATATCGGCGAGGCCAATACGGCGTTGAGTCGAAGGCGCCGCGCGATGTTCTCGACGTCGATGATCGCGTCGTCCACGACTTCGCCGACGGCGATGACGAGCCCGGCCAGCGTCATGACGTTAATGGTTCCGCCGCGCCAATAAAGAACGAGCAAGGCCCCGAAGATCGACAACGGAATCGCCAGCAGACTGATGACGGCGGTTCGCCAATTGAACAGAAACAGGACCAGGATCACGGCGACAAGACCCGCCCCGAGCATCATTGCGTCCGTCAGATTGTCGATGGAGCGTTCCACAAATGACGCCGGCCGAAAAATCGTTGTGTCGATATCGACATCGCGAAGCCCCGGGCGAAGCAGTTCGATGGCTGCCTCGACTTTGCGCGTCACTTCGAGCGTGTTGCCCCACGGCTGTTTCTCGACAATAAGCAGCAGTCCGGGACCGTCGTTGATGACTGCATCTCCGATCGGCGGCGGGAATCCCTCGACGACGTCGGCGACATCGCCGAGCCGGATGATCGCGCCATTCAGGGAAACGACGACGGACTGCCGCAGATCGTCGGCCGTCTTGACGGCGCTGTCGTGACGAATCGCGATCCGCTGATTCGGCGTGTCGACGAACCCGCCGGGCCCCACGACGATCGCATCCCCCGCAGCGCGGACCACCATGTCGAGCGTAACGCCGTGGGCGCTCAAACGCTCAGGGCTCACGCGAACCTGCAACTCACGATCGCGCTGGCCCCAGATGGCAACGTTGGCGACGCCGGGAACCGCCATCAGATGCGGACGGATTGTCCATTTGGCAAGCGTCGTGAGTTCGACCTGCGACAACGTCTCCGACGAGACACCGATCTTGAGTACGCGGCTCAGCGAGGACAGCGGCGACAACATCACGGGCGGTCTGGCCACGGCCGGCAGGCGCGGCGCCTCGATGGCCAGTCGTTCCTGGACAAGTTGACGCGCTTCCATCAGATCCGCGTCTTCGTGGAGATACAGGACGATTGATGAAAGGCCGAGCACGGATTTTGAGCGGATCTTCTGTAATCGAGGTGTGCCGTTCAGCGCGCTCTCCAGCGGAACGCTGATAAGGCTTTCTACCTCTTCCGTGGACAGCCCCGGGGCTTCCGTTTGAATCTCGATGCGCGGTGGTGCAAACTCGGGAAAGACGTCGAGTGGAACCTGGGATGCGGAGCGTACGCCCGCAATGAGCAGTCCGATGGCGAGTGCGAGCACCAGAACGCGTAGTTTCAATGATGTCTTGACGATCCAGGAGAGCATTGTTTCTCAGCGCGTGTCGCGCTCTGGGAGATTCCCTAATGGCCGGCGGTACCAAATTCCACGCCGAACAGTTCGGCCGATCCGTTTGTCACGACGCGTTCGCCCTTCTGAACACCGTCCGCGATAATCGCGAGGTCATCCACGATTCGTCGCAGCGCCACGCGACGGCGCACGAAGACCGTCTCGCTTCGCGCGATATAGACCCAGGTGTCGCCGTGGATGTCGTAGAGAACGGCAATACTTGGGATCACGACGGCATTGGATTCCCCCACAACGGGCACGTCGACGACGCAGCGCTCCCCCGGTTGATGGTCGACGGCCGAGTTGTCCAGCGAATAGTAGAGGTCGACCGCTGACGTCATCGGACTTGAAGTCGGCGGCGCCGAAACGGGTTGAAGCATGAAGGACTCGTCATCGCGCGCGCCGAAACGCCGTGCCCGTGCCGGTCGATCGGCGGACAACGCCGGCAGGTCCCCAACGTAGACACTGACGCGCACCCATAGCGGATCCATGGACGCGATCTCGCAGAGCTGCGTGCCGCCTGCAATGACTTCATCGGGGGCGACAAACAATCGGCGGACGACGCCGCTGAACGGCGAAGCAATTGTCAACGCGGCGCCTTTGGCGTCTCCGGACAGATAGGACATGGTTTCATCGAGAACGAGCTTGCGCGCCGAGGCGGCTTCCAGCGCCGTCTCCGCAAGTCGATGGGCCGCTTTGGCTTCGTCAAGGGAACGAACCGAACCGGCGTTTTCCTTGACGAGTTTCTCCGCCCGCTGCAATGCGATCTGGCTGCCGTCCAGTCGCACGCGCGCCGACTCGACATCCCCCGACGCCTGAACGCGCGCCGCCTCGAGGTCCGCCCTGGCGCGGGCCAGGGCGATGCGATCGGACGGGCTGAGAATCTCGACCTGACCTCGAATTGACGGATGGAGCGTCAGCAGTGCGGCGCCTTTCTCGACGTTGGCTCCGGGGCGGAGAAACGCCGCCTGCTCCGTCATTCCGATCGTGCCGGCCATCGGCGCCGAAATGATGATGGAGCGGCCTTCCGGGATAACGACTTCACCGCCGTAGGCACGATGGTTTGGCATGGACGCGACGCGCGCGGCGACCACTTGAATGTCGAGATGGCGACTCGCCGATTCCGACAGCGTCACCGTCGTCAAGGCCGACTCCGTTTGCGGATGTCGAACTTCGACGGCGGGCGCCGCCTTGCCGTGCGGCGTTTTGCCCGCGTCTTTTGCTGAATCGCGACAGCCGCATGCCAACACGGCAACGGCGAGACAGATGACAGATGATAAGTGACTTCGCATTGCCCTCTCGCCTAAAAAAGAAACGCCGCCAGAATCTGCCGAACGAAGTCAACCAGAAATCCGAACATCGCCTGAATCAACGTGTCGAAAAATTGCAGAGTGGAATCCGTCATGTTACTCGTTCGATCCTTTCATCCGGCCGTCCTGCGGAATCGTTCCCCGAGTTGCTTGCTCGACGACGGAATCAACGCCGCCGGCCATCGGCAGGCGCCCGCCGCACACGCGCGAAAGTTCGGCTCTCGTGACCAGCAGTTCGCGAAGCGCATCCGCCGCCTGACGCTTCTGCGAGAACATGGCGTCCTGCGCTTCCAGAAGGACCAGTACGCTGTCCTCGCCGTTTTCGTAACGACTCTGGGCGGTTCTGATGTTCGTTTCCGCCTGCGGCAACATGTCGTCATTGAACAGGGCATACTGACGAGTCGCCGTCCGTGCGTTGTTCGATGCCAACCGAATCTCCGTTACAACCTGATCAAACAGAAACTCGCGATCCTTCAGTCGCTGCTGGTAGATGAAACCCGACTTGGCAATCTGCGCCTGATTCTGGTCCCAGATCGGCAGCGTGATCTGAATGCTCGTCCCGAACAATGCGTCGATGATCTGGCTGCGGGCGATCTCTCGCTGGCCTCGCGACTGAATGCCCGGCGCCGTCGGCTGCCCCGCCGCAATTGACGCTCGCGCCGTGTCCGCCAGAATTTTTCGCTCAGGAAGACTTCGCTGCTCCGTCCGTTCGCCCTGAACGCCGATCGTCAGGTTAGGCCATATCTTGCGAAGCTGGAGATCGACGTCCTGCGCCGCCGCGTCGACGACGGCGTTGGAGAACTGAATATCGAAGCGATGATCCATCGCCGTACCGATCAGCACCTCGGTCGATGCAAGCCCGTCTGTCGGATCAGTGAATCCGTCGATCAGCCGCAACGACTCGTCCCATCGCGCGATACCGAGACTTCGCGC
>JAJDEC010000377.1 GCA_029259995.1 Phycisphaerae bacterium | reverse complement strand
CGGTTACCATTACCGAGCTCGTCAATGATCTCGTCCAGGAAATTCTGAATGATCCGCTTAACTTCGACACGCTTGTTGCCCGTTCGATCTGCGATACGGTCAATGAGTTCTTTCTTCGTTATGGTCTTCATGGTCGTACCTCGGCGAACTCAAACATCCGACAAACTGGCTTGCTTGCTCAGTGTTCCGGACGATGCGACTTTCGCATCCGTAGGATCGCAGGCCGCAGGCCGGCACTGTGAAATCAGGCCGATGCAAGTGCCCGAAATTGATGTAACCCATACTAGCCTAAACACTTTGCGTTCCGCAAGCCAATTTTTCAGTGACACGCACCCGACTTTTTTTCGCAAGTCTTGGCGTAATACGAGGATAGGGCGAATCTACCCCAGAATCTCATTGCGCATGAATACGATTGTCAAAGATGTAAGTACATGCAAAAAAGTGATTTATGTCGTATTTCCGCTGATTCTGTCACGGTCCGGGTCGAATGGGCACGCGGGCATGACGTCGAAGTGTAAACTGACTCCGCGGAGCACTCGGTGATTTACAATATTCCTCCCATTCCACGCCACGCTCTCTGGACCGCGCTGCTAGTAATGACAGTTGCCAGTGGCGCCTGCTCGCCTTCTGAGCCCGGGCCCACGATCGATGTGTTCGCTGCGGCGAGCGTCGCGGATTGTGTCGAAGACATTGGTCGGCAGTTCGAGGGATCGACCGGCCGCAGAATTCGCGTGACGCGCGGCGCGAGTGGTCTCCTCCGCCAGCAGATCGAGTTCGGCGCGAAATGCGATGTCTTCATTCCGGCCGACCCGCAATATGCGGATGGATTGAAGTCGGCCTCCGCCGCTTCTTCGGCCCAGGGGCGACGCGTCGCCCGCAATCGACTGGTGCTCATCCTGCGAAAGGACCCGCCAATTCATCCTGACGTAGACGTACATGAAACTCCGGATGCGAAGATCGCGGAGGTTCTGCGTACCGCCGGGCGAATTGCGATTGCCAATCCGGAGCATGCGCCGGCAGGGCAGCGTGCGCGGCAGGTCCTTGACGCCCTGAATATCGACGCAACATCGGATCCGAGACTCGTCTTTGGAGAGGACGTGCGACTCACAGCACGCTATGTTGCCGAAGCGCATGCCGAATGCGCGATCGTGTATCAGACGGACGGACTGGCGTTCAAGGACCAGCTCGGTGGAATCCTGCTGATCCCGCAATCGTTGCACGACGCAATCGAGTACGACGCATTCGTCATGAACGATCATGGCGACGCCTCTGCGTTCGTTGACTTCGTCGCGTCGGATCGCGCGATGGATATCTGGCGTCAGCACGGATTCGATCCCGTCGAATGACGCAACGGCCGTTCGGCGCCGTCGAATCGAGACCGGACATGGAGCAAATCGCATGTGGCTCAACGAGAACGACTGGTTCGCCGTGGGTTTGTCGTTCCGCGTCGCACTTGTTGCGACACTCCTGTTTCTTCCCGGCTGCGTCGCCCTGGGCGTTTGGCTGGGCAGAGGCGACGGCCGATCCCGGGGCGTCATCCAGGCGATCATCCTGTTGCCGTTGGTTCTGCCGCCCGTCGTTTCGGGCCTGCTCCTGTTGCACTTGTTTCAAGTAACGGGATTGCCCATCGCGTTTACATGGGGCGGCGCCGTGATCGCGGCGGGCGTTGTAGCGGCTCCGTTGTGGATTCGAAACGTCCGCGCCGCCGTGGAAATGGTCGATCCCCGGCTTGCGATCGTCGCAGAATCGCTGGGCGCCTCGCGATGGCGGCGATTTCGAACCATCACGCTGCCGCTTTGCTGGAAGGGCATCGTCGGTGGCGGCGTCCTTTTTGCGGCGAGAGCCCTTGGCGAATTCGGCGCCGTCATGGTGGTTGCGGGGAACACGCCCGGGAGAACGCAGACCATTCCCCTAGCGATCTACAGCAAGCTGCAATCGCCAACACCGGGCGCGATCTGGCCGCTGACGATCGCGGCGCTGCTGATCGCGATCGCCGCCATCATCGTCGGGGAGCGACTGGCCCGCGGCTCACGATAGCGCCACACGCCGATCGGCTTACGGTTCAGAGACAGAGACGCGCCATATCTGTCGCCAGCCGTCCGCCACAAATCCGTAGGCCGCAACCTCATAGGGTATTCCGCTGCGGCAACCGACAATAATCCGGGCGACACGCGAATAAAGCGGATGGCCGCCGAACCAGGCGTCGCGCTCATCCCGGACCGACCAATCGGCGGGGCTGGCCGGATGGGAGTGGTAGATCGCCAGGATCTCGCCATTCGTCGCGTTCTCTGCCAAAAAGACCGCGTCCGCGGCTGAAAACGCGAATGACGTTTTCCGAAGCCGCCGATTCGCCACATTTCGGCACCGCCGAAGACCGTCTGGCAAGACAAGTCCGCAGCATTCAAATGGGGCGGAGTCGGCCGCGATGCGCGCCAATTCTCGAATTCGCGCGAGGGAAAGTGGACTGTCGAACCGATTCGGGCACACTTCATCCGTCCCCGGAACAGCCTTCCCGACCGGCGACTTTCGCCCGGATGCGGACGAATCGGCGGCGGCGAGGGCGGAATGCCCGATCCTGCCGAGTTCTCGGTCGTTTGTAGCCATCTGGATCAGTTGCCTCATCATATCCGCGCGTTATGCTACGGGGCTTCGCGCATCGATCGAAGGCCGAGATCGGGTTGCGGCGGACGGCCCATCGCGCCGTACGCAGGTCAAAGCCGATTCGCGCCGATGTTAAGGGTTCGATGCTACCCGATTCGAGAACGTTTTGCGGGACGTGCGAGAAGCGCCCCCCGAGGAGCCTCATGCCATGATGAAATGGCTTCGTGATCACACCAAGCAGATTATGGTTCTCGTCGTCATGCTGGCGATGTTTTCATTCGTCGGCGCACAGGGATTGCAGGCGATTCTCGCCCCCAATCCGGCGAATGAGAAAGTCATGCGCGCATTCGGCGCGGACATATCGACCGCCGATTTGATCGAGGCGACCAACGATACGGAAGTGTTGGGGAGCCTGTACGTCAACTGGATGCCTCCAGGCGCCGGTGCGGACTTCGATCGACGCCATTGGCTCATGCTCGCCGAAGAGGCCGATCGCTCCGGCGTCCAGGTGTCGGACGTCGAAATCGCGCGGATCATCGATGATCGAAATACGTTGCTGGCGCCCGCCGGCGGTATCGATTCGCTTCGACAGAGCCGGAACATCGGACTGCCCCAGATTCGTCATGCACTCAGTCGTTATCTCTCGATCATGCAGAACGCCCAGCGCGTCATCGAGGCGTCGCTGCCTTCGGAGCCGCAGGTTCGAAAGTATGTTCGGGACACAAATGACAAAGTGTCCGTCAAAATGGCCGTCTTCGACGCCAAGAATTTCGTCGATGCCGACGCCCCTGTGTCAGAGGCGGAACTTCAGGCGCAATTCGAAGCCAACAAGGATGTCATTGCGAGCGAGAGCGAAAATGGAATCGGCTATCGATATCCCAGACGCGTCTCGATTCAATACGTTGTGATCGAGCCGGCTATCCTTCAATCGAACATGAATATCAGTCTGGATGACGTGAAGGAGCATTGGAAGGCGAACAAGGATCGCTATACCAAGTCCGTTCAAGTGCCTTTGCCCGTCGATCCCGCGGCAACGCAGCCTGCCGCGCCGCAGATGGTGACGGAGCAGCGCCCCAAGTTGTTCAGCGAAGCGCGCGAGCAGGTCGAATCGGAACTAAAGCGGGCCAAGGCAAAGCGCGTCGCGCGGCAGGCGATCAACAAGATCGTCGACGCGATGTCCAAGCCGTGGGCACAGTTGCAGCGGGACGAAAAGTCGGGCTATGTGCCGATTCCGAATGACGAAGTCCGCGATCCGGCATACATGAATCGAATCGTCGCCGAAATCGGGGCGGAACTGGGCGTCGAATTGAATTACAACGCGCTGACGCTCGCATCGGAATCGGACATTGCCAGTGATCCGAATCTGAAGGGCGCCAAGCTGGGCGGCGACGACGACAACGAGCCGATGATTGGTGTCTCGGAAGTCGCATTTCGCGTGCCGACGTTCTTTGAACCCAAGAGCGCCGAAAGCAGTGAAGTGCGAATGCAGTTCTTCCAGCCGCCGCCCGCGACACTTCGCGTCGAGCAACAGTCCTACTCATTTACCAACGGTCAGTTGGTCCCGACATTCATCTTGCAGAAGTACGTCCTGTTCCGTGTGATCGATGCACGCGATTCCGAAGTGCCGGCGTCGCTCGACGAAGTCCGCGAAGCCGTCACGCGCGATGTGCGCGAGCAGAGGGCGTATGAGGCCATGGACACAATCTGCCGGGAATACGGCGTCGCATCGCAGCAGTTGGGCACGGAAACGGCGCTCACCTTCTTTGACGAGTTGCGAACCAAGCGCGGAATTCTCAGTGTCAAGCAATCCACGCCCTTCGCGCGCAAGCAGCGTCGGGCGCCCTCGCCGACAGATCCGGATGACGCGTCGATGGTCGAGACGGCGTTCGTCGCCGATGTCGGCCGTTCGGACACGTTCGTCGATGCCTGCTTTGCAATGGCTGACGAGAATTGGAAGGCGTCCATCATTGATGCCCCGATCTCGTCCGAACGACTTGCCGTGGTGCGTACGCAGCCGCCCGTCGAGCCTGCTCCAAAGGTGCGAATCATCGACCTGCCCGATATGCGAAAACGCATCGTCGTCGAATTCGTGAAGCACGATCCCGTCGATCGAATCAAGTACGAAACCACGTTGCGGGCGCAGGCCTACGATCAATTGACCGGCGCACGAGGCGTGATCTCGAAGTGGTTTGATCCCGTCAACATCGAAGCGCGATGCAACTATGTCGACCTTCGCCCCAAGGCGGACGATCCGAAGACCGGTCTGGGGCCGGACGATGCCGACGACGACAACGCCTGATTTGTTCGCCTTGCATCGGCTGCCATCGCGTTTCTTGTCGACGACATTGCAGCAAATTCAGAGCCGCCGTGCCCTCACGGCGGAAAGCGACAAGCCGCGTATGACTCGCGAGTGCCATGCTGGGGACAGCGAGGCTCTGAATGTGTCGCGTCGAGAATTGTTCCGAGCCGCCGTGTCCTCACGGCGGAATGCGACGAAGGTTTCCCATAGATCTTGATACGGAGTGTTGCCTGTCTCGTACAGGCCGTCGAATCGCGCGATCGCGCCCTCATGGATTGAGTTGCAGCAGCCCCGTCGATTCCGCAGTGACGATGTCATTGGCATTGTCATCCACGCGGGCGAAGACGGTGTAGTCGCCGTCGGGCACCGTGTCCCCGTTTTCATCCTGAAAGAAGAACGTGAACTGACCGGCATTGCCGTTCTCGCTGAGTGGCTGGTTGCTGACGAGAATAATCTCATTGCCGCTCGTGTGATCGCTGTCTGGATCAAGGCCCAGCGTGACGAGGGCGTCGGCGTTCGTATTGCCGTTGTCCGTCCACGTGATGTCGAATGTGTTGCCCGTCGTCACTGTCTCTTCGGCAGCGCCGGGCGCCGTAAACGTCAACGTCGGAACGGGCAGTGCCGTCGTGACTGTGATCGCGCCGATCGTTCCGCGATCCTCGTCCGTTGACATCACCTGAATCGTTTCGCCTGTGGGCGTTTCAATCGTCGCGATAATGATGTATTGCCCGACGCGGACGCCCGTGATGTCCCAGTTGAAGAAATCGTTGTCGCCGTCCGCCAGGGCGTCGCGACCGGAACCGGCCGTGCCGTCACCG
>JAJDEC010000376.1 GCA_029259995.1 Phycisphaerae bacterium | reverse complement strand
ATTCGAATCGTGTGATAGACTACCTGCCATACTTGGCTGCTCATCGCGAACCTCCATGTTCTTGCCGGAACGAAAAAGGTGTAACGATAGCAGCCATTTGTATTTAGCGCAAGAAACAAATCACAACGCGCGCATTCTTCTCAAAAGGCTGGGCTATTTTCATGTCGGCCCTACCGGGACTTGGTGGAATATCGCCGCCGCGTCGACAAGGGCCGTCAGCCGTCCGCGCAATTCCGCGATAAATAAAAAGATCGACGCGTCAAATCGAATCGAAAAATGCCATTGTCACGAACCTGATTTGGGATAGTCGCCACAGCCCAGTATGCTACGCCGCATGACGCGCGACGAAATCTGCGAAAAGTTCCTCGATTCCCTCGAATTCGATCTCTACGCCTACCAGGAAGAAGCCCTGCTTTCGTGGTTCGAGGAAGAAGGCGGCGTCCTCGTCTGCGCCCCGACCGGTATGGGCAAGACGCTGCTCGCCGAAGCTGCCGTGTTCGAAGCGCTCAGCACGCGACAGCGCTTGTACTACACGACGCCGCTCATCGCCCTGACGGACCAGAAGTTTCGCGAGTTGCAGGACAAGGCCGAGGCGTGGGGATTCAGCCGTGAAGACATCGGCCTCATAACGGGAAACCGCCGCGAGAATGCTGACGCCATCGTCCGCGTGGTTGTCGCCGAGATTCTCCTCAATCACCTGCTCTCTCCCGATGATGGCCTTTCGGGAATGGACGGCGTGCACGGCGTCGTCATGGATGAGTTTCACAGCTTCAACGATCGCACACGCGGCATCGTCTGGGAACTCTCGCTGACGCTCCTGCCGAAGCATGTCCGCGTCCTGCTGCTGTCGGCGACCGTCGGAAACCCGAACGAATTCGCCGTCTGGCTTCATACGAAGCACGGCCGCAAACTGCGCGTGATCCTCTCCGATGAACGCCGCGTTCCGCTCACGTTTCAATGGGTCGAAGACAAGCTGCTCACGGAACAATTGACGGCGATGAGTTCCGACGACGACGCAACCAATCGATCGCCCGCCCTCGTCTTCTGCTTCAATCGCGATGAATGCTGGGATGTCGCCGAGAAAATGAAGGGCCTGCCGCTCATCAACAACGAGACGAAATCGCACATCGAGGCATTCATCGAAGAGCGCAAGGAGGATCTTGTCGAAGGCGTCGGTCCCAAGCTGCGACAAATGCTCATTCGCGGCGTCGCCGTTCATCACGCCGGCGTCCTGCCCAAGCACAAGGAAATTGTCGAATCGCTTTTTCAGCAGAAGTGGATTCCGTTTGTCATCTGCACGGAAACCCTCGCCGCCGGCATCAACCTGCCCGCCCGATCCGTCGTCCTGGGCACGCTGATCAAGGGCAAGCGAGGCGACAAGAAACTGATCCCCTCCTCCACGGCCCATCAGATCTTCGGCCGCGCAGGTCGTCCCCAATTCGATAAAGAAGGCTTCGTCTTCGCCGTCGCCCACGATGACGACGTCAAGATCAACAAGTGGAAACAGAAGTATGAACAGCTGGATCTGAAGTCCAAAGAACCCCGAATGCTGCAGAAGAAAAAGGACCTCGAACGGAAAAAGCCCTCCCGCAGAAAGACGCAACAGTACTGGTCGGAAGGACAATTGCAGCAGCTCATCGAGGCCGGTCCGGCCAAACTCTACAGCCGTTCGATGATCTCCTACCAGGTCCTGATCTACCTGCTCACGAAATTCGGAACACTCGCCAATGCAAGAGAATTCGTCTCGAAGCGATTCAACGACGCCGATCGGATTGCATCCTATCAGGAGCAGCTCGGGTTCATGCTCCAGAACCTCGCCGGCCTCGGCTACCTCACACTCGCCGAAGACGAAACCCATGTCACGCTGAATGACAACATTCATACGCTGCTGAATTTCCGAAGCATCGATCCATTGTTCGGCGCCTATCTCGCCGAACAGTTGTCTCGATCGAATGAACTGGAAAAGCAGATCGTTCTTGAATCCCTGCTCGAAACGCCGCCAGGTATCTGGCGACACATGCATCTGCGCCCCGGCGACCTGGAGCCCGGTCCCCTTCAGTCAGACGTCATGGAGCCGATGATGATCTCCATGGGCGTCAAACTCGCCGGCAGCGCCCCGACGAGCGAGTCCGACGAGGAGAAAGAGGAGTTCGAGGATCCGCGCGACGATCCCTGGTGGGACGGCGAATCATTCGAACGGCCGCCGACACTGCCCGACATGCTGCGCATCGCCTTTGAGACGAAACTCCAGGCGCCGGAACCGATCTTCGTCCAGGCGAAGCTCGTGTCGCCCGACTTGTTCGACGACTGCAACTTCTATCGCTTCGTCCGATCGCGCAATCTCATCAAACAGGAAGGCCTTCTGTTACGCCTCCTGCTTCGACTCGTCACATTGACCGAGGAATTCGCGACACTCACAGACGATCCGTCCTATCGTGCCATCGGAGAGAAGGCGACGAAATGCTGCATGGCCGTCGATCCCCAATATACGGATCATTTCCTTGCGGATCTTCAGGAAGTGCGTACCCTCACAAGCGCTGTCTGAGTTCACGCGGACATGGCGCGCGTTGGCTTTGGATAATTGATGAATCGTCAGCCTAACGGCGCAACGAATATCCGCCGCCTTGGAACATCATTGAAACAACCCGATTGCAGCCCGCCCTACTGAGGCACGGCCACGGGCTCTTCGTCAATGGCAATGCCGTGCATGGGCTGCTCGCTGTGCGCCTCCGCCGCTGAGATGCGATGGAGGAACTGAATGCCGGCCTGATACGCCCAATCCTCGGACTCGCTTCGACGGCACCAGCGAATGACGGCTCGAAGCCACTTCACGTCGGCGCCGGAATTCAGCATGACGCTGACGACTTCGCCGCGATACATCGGCTCGGGCAGATCAATGCATGCGCCGGATCGCGAAACGTCACGGATCGGGCATTCAATCTGTCCCCATTCACCCGCCGCGACGCCGGGCAAACGCCCCGTTCGAAGACAGCGCGCCTTGATCGGCTGTGGGCAGATTGAGCGCGGCGACTTGCGATCCACAACTGTCTTCCGCGTGCCGCCATGATCGGAATGATACCCCGGCCCCGTTTGAGCCGTGTCGTCAATCGCCGTCGTTAACGGACAATCGCCACGCCCCACGGATCGCTTGAATAGCATCTCCCACGTCTGGAACAATTCGGGATCGAACTGCTTGCCGACCTGGAAACGCATCTTCTGCACGGCTTCCTGCGGGGCAAGCTCGTGTCGATAATCCCGTTTTCCGATCATCGCATGAAATGCGTCCGTGATCGCGATGATCCGGGATCCCAGTTCCAGCTCTTCGCCCTTCAGGCCGAGTGGATAGCCGCGACCGTCCATGCGCTCGTGATGCTGAAGAATCATCAGCCGAACGGATTCCGTGGCGTTCGAATCATCGCCGAGCAGTCGGACAGATTCGATCGGATGCTGTCGGATGAGCGTCATTTCGTCCGCCGTCAAAGGCGTCGACTTGCTCAGCAGCGCCGCCTCCAGGCTCATCTTTCCGAGATCATGCAGCATGCCCGCCAGCGCGATCGCTCGGATCTGATCGGGCTGATTTCCGAGTACTTCATACGCCAGCATCGTCGACAAGGCGCCGACGGCAAACATGTGACTCGCCGTACTCTGATGATGCGCGCTCATGTTCAGAAGTGTGCCAGACACCTGGCGATCCCGAAGAACGCCGTCGATCAACGTGTCGACAAGATTCGCAGCGCGATCGAGATGATCCGAAGGTCGCCCGGCTGTCAGCAGATCCCGCGCCACATTGACGCCGACCTGCTGCGCACACGCGGCCTTCTCCTTCGCATCGATGGATGGATCGAACAGGATGTCTGCGAGTTCCGCCTCAAGCGCCTGCTCACATCGACGAAGGTCCGTCGCGTCGATCAGGAGATGCTCCAGACCGCTGCCTTCCAGACGCCGATAATTTACGTCCGGAAGTCCGGCGTCCGCACCGCGATAGAGCACGGGCTCGCCATTCTGGTCGCTGGGTAAATAAATCGTGACGCCGGATGCCGACGAACGCGAAAGCGCACGCGCAGCGCCGATCGGCACAACTTTCAGATCAGATTCGTCCTGCTGCATGTCGAAGCCCCCCAACTTCGCACGAATTCCCGGTCAGTGCGAAGCCCTCCGACAAAAGCTACGATTCAAGAGACCGCCTGGCGAAATGCCAGACTCCGAACATCCCCATAAGAACCCCGATGGCGATCGCGATCTCATCAACGTCAAGAAAAAAGCCGCCCTCGCATTCACGAGGGCGGCAAATCAGATCATCGCATGTGTTCAGGACTTCGCGTCACTTACGTCCGAACACGTCGCCGACGTGCCGACCGTCGCCGTCGCCGCAGGCCGAGTCCGCAAATCGCGACCGCTCCCATCGTCAGCGTCATCGACGCACCGATACCACAGAACCCGCCGGTAATCGTCTGAAGCACGTCATCCGGAGCCGTATCGGCAGCGTCTTCGTTCGCATCATTGTTTCCGGCCGGCGCTCCGCCGTTGTTGTTCCCCGCCGTTACAGCAGGAGAATTCTGTGGCGGACTCGCAGGCGGCGCCGATGGCGGCGTGCCTGACGCCGTGTACGTGTAGTCGTTCGACTCAAACACGCTGTTGATGTAGCTGTACAGCCGAACGTAGATCGTACTGCCGTTCGTCGGAATACCCGTGACAAGCTGCGATTGACCACTGAGGGCCAACGATCGATAGATGTCGGCATCGCTCGCAGAGTTCAACGGCTGCGTTCCCACCCACAGGCGGTACTGCGTGACATTGACGCCGGCGGTCCAAGTGAACGTCACGCTCGAGCCGCCCAGCGTGGCGCCGTTCGTTGCCGGGAACGTCATGACAGACTTGACGCCCGCAGCAACATTGAACGCGGCCGAATCACCCGCCGTCAGTGAGTTGCCCGTGTTTCGCGTCGCTCGAAGCACGACACCATTCTGGATCGTGTCATAGGACATGTTCGCAAACGTGTATGTGCTGCTGCCCAGCGGAATCGTCGCGGTCAACGTGCCCGTCAGCGCTCCACTGCCCGTCAGCACGCTGAGCGTGACGCTCGTGTCCTGCGTCGCAGCCGTCGGATTACTGTCCACATCCTGAACCTGGACGACCACGTCGAATTCCGTATTCACGGACTGAGCCGCAATCGCACTGAATCCAAGTTTCACCGGCGGTCGCAACGCCACGACGAACGCATTCGAGTCCGCCGCCGTGACAACGTTGCCCGAGGTTCTCGTCGCCGTCAGTTGAACACTGCCTTCGGCCGTGTCCCACATGACGCCGGAAATCGTCGCCGAACTCGCACCACTCAGAATCGTCCCCGTTAGCACACCGCTCACCGTACCCGTGGCAGAGATGCCGGACTTCTTGGTTAACGTAATACCCGTGTTCGCTGTGACCGTCGTCGGATTGCTGAAGGCATCCTCCACACTGACGACAACGTCGAAACCGAGATCAACGCCTTGATCCGGAATCGTCGCAAACACAAGTACCGCAGCCGGACCGCCCGTACATTCGAAGGCATTGGAGTTGATCGTCCCCAGTGCGTTGCCGCCGGATGCCGTCGCCGTCAGGACGATACCCGTTTCCGCCGTGTCATACTTCACGCCGGAAATCGTGAACGTGCTCGCACCATTCGCGATCGTACCTGCAACTGTCCCGGTCAATGCGCCCGAGCCCGTCTGGACTGTCAGCGCAACGCCCGTATCCATCGTCGTCACTGTCGTGTTTCCGAACACATCCGTCGCATTCACCACGACGTCAAAACCGACGCCCGCCGCCTGCGAGGCAATCGTTTCCATCGTCATCGCTGCGACAGTTCCCGGCGTGACCGTGAATGTGTTCGAAACAGCCGCCGTCAGCGGGAAGCCCAGCGACGCCGTGCCTCGAAGGGCAACGCCCGTCTCGGCCGCCGTGTAACTGACGCCCGAGATCGTGAAGGATGTCTGACTCATGCCGAACGTCCCCGTCACTGTGCCGAACACGGAACCCGTGCCCGAAGCAACACTGACTGTCACGCGTGTATCCACGAGCAGCGCCGAGCTGTTTCCGAATTGATCCTGTGACATGACGCCGACATCAAAGCCCGTCCCCGCGACCTGGTTGCCGACGGTTCCGAACACAACTTTCGAGGCCGGACCTTCCGTGACTGTAAACGTATTCGACATGGCCGCAGAGAGTGCCTGGCCGCTGTTTCGCGTTGCCGTCAACTGAACGCCCGTTTCCATGACGTTCCATTGCAGATTCGGCACAACAACGCTCGAGGCCCCCGACGCAATCGTGCCCGACAACCCGCCGACGCCGCCGACCAGCGTGCCCGAAGCGCCGGAGCCCGACGTCTTCGATAACGTGATGACAGTGTCCTGCGAAACAGTCGCCGGATTACCCAGCGCGTCCGTCGCATTGACCGTCACACTGAAGCCCTCACCCGCCGCCTGATCGGCAACAGTCATGGACATGGCAGATGCCGGCCCCGCCGTGATGTTGAATGCATTCGAATCGCCCGCACTCAACGTGTCGCCGCTGAGCCGCGTCGCTGTCAATACGACAGCCGTGTCGAGTGAATTCCAGTTGACGCCCGTGATCGTCAGCGAACTTGCACCACCCGGAATCGTGCCCGTCAGTGTTCCGCCAAGCGTTCCCGACGCACTGGAGCCGGCCTTCTTCGACAGCGAAATGCGTGTGTCCAGCGTCGCCGTCGTCGTGTTTCCGAATTGATCCTTCGGCGAGACGACCACGTCAAAGTTCACGCCGGCCTGCTGTCCCGAAATCGTCGAGAAACCAAGCGACGCAGATGGACCGGCCGCCACATTGAAGAAGTTCGTATCCGTCGGGGCCCCAAGATTGGTCCCGCCCGTGATCGTCGCCGTCAATCGGACGTTGTTCTCCAGCTTGCTGTAAGTCAGGCCGCTGATTGTGAACGTGCTCGAACCCATCGATATCGTGCCCGTCGTCACACCACCCAGCGATCCCGTGCCGTTTTTCAACGTCATCGAAATGCCCGTGTCGCTCGGCACGCTGGCCGCATTCCCGAACTGATCCACAGACGCGAACCCGATGTCAAACGTCTCTCCCGCCTGTACGCCGGAGACCGTCGTCATTGTAAAGTCAACCGGCGTTCCAACAGTCACTGTGAACGCATTCGAATCGCCCGCCGTGACAGTATCGCCGTTCGACGCCGTCGCCGTCAGAATGACGCCCGTATCGGCAGCATCCCACGTCAATCCGCTGATCGTCACGCCGGAGGCGCCACCGACGAGCGTGCCGACGCGCGTTCCGCCAAGCGTACCGGTAGACGACAACCCCGACTTCTTCGTCAGCGTGATCGTCGTGTCCTGCGTCGCCGCAGTGGCATTGTCCAGCGAGTCGAGAACGTCAATACGAACCGAGAAACTCGCCGCCGTTGTCTGAGCGGCAATCGTGCCGAGCGAGAGCTTGCCGGGACCGCCGGCGCCGACGGTAAACGTCGAAGAATCCGCCATCGTCAGCGTGTTACCGCCCGACGCCGTCGCTCGCAGCGAAACGCCCGTCTCGACCGTATCCCAGGACACGCCACTCAATGCAATCGTGTTTGATCCGTTGGAAATCGTACCTGTCACAGTCGCCGCCAACGTACCAGACGCCGCCGAAGCCGGTGACTTCGTGATCGTAATCAGCGTGTCCTGCGTAACGTTCGCCGAATTCCCGAAGGAATCCTCGATATCAATCGTCACGCTGAACGAGTCGCCGGCCCCCTGCGTCGCGATCGCCTGGAATGACATCGCTGCGGGCGTACCCGCTGAGACGCTGAACGCGTTCGAATCGCCCGATGACAACAGATCGCCCGTCACGCGATTCGCGCGAAGCTGAACGCCCGCTTCCAGCGTGTCATACGTGACGCCGGAAATCGTCGCACTGCTCGACCCGCTGGCGATCGTCGCCGAGATCGTCCCGCCGACATTGCCCGTGCCTGTCGCCAGTGACAGCGACACGCTCGTATCCGAGGTGACGTTCGCGGAAGACCCGAATGAGTCAATCGAATTGACGACGACATCAAACGGCACGCCGGCCTGTTGCGACGCAATCGTCGACATCGAGAGATTCGACGCTACGCCCGCCGATGCGGCGACATACGTGTAGTCCCTCTCAACGAACGAACCATCAATCAGCGAGAACAGGCGGACGTAAACCGAACTGCCGTCCATCGGCAGGCCGGACACTGTCTGCGAAGTTCCCGTAAGTGCCAGCGAACCGAAGATATCCGCGTCGGCGAACACCGTCATCGGTGCCGTACCAACCCAGATGCGATACTGATCGACGCCGAAGCCTGTGGTCCAGGTAAACGTGACCGTGTCACTCGACAGCGTGTCTCCGTCTGCCGCCGGATTCGTCATCACGGCCGCCGATTTCGAAACATCGAACGCATTCGAGTTCGCCGCCGTCAGGCTGTCGCCCGCCGTCGCCGTCGCCGTAATCACAATGGCATCTTCCAGCGCGTCATACGTCACGCCGGAAATCGTCACGGTGTTGTTGCCTGTACCGATCGTGCCCGTAAGCGTTCCGCCCAGCGTCCCCGATCCCGTGTTCAGACTGAGCGTGATCGTCGTCAACTGCGTGCAGCCAGCCGCGTCGCCACCGGCGTCCAGAACATTGACGATCACGTCAAACGCCTGGTCCTTGCCCTGCGCATCGATCGTCTCGATCGCAAGCTGTGTCGGCGTTCGCGTGGAAACATTGAACGTGTTCGAATCCGCCGCCGTCAGCGCCGTCTGCCCGGACGTAATCGTCGCCGTCAGTTCCGCGCCAGTCCCGGCAGAGTTCCATGTCACACCGGAAATCGTCACCGAGCTGCTGCCCGCCTGAATGACGCCCGTCCTCACGCCGGCGACCGTGCCCGTCGCCATGTTTCCGCCCTTCTTCGTCAGCGTCACTGTGGACGTCTGAGAAACCGAAGCCGGATTGTCATTGGCGTCGAGCACATTGACCGTCACGTCAAAGCCGACATTCGTTCCCTGATCTGCAATCGTCGCGATCGACAGCTTGTTCGCTGCCCCGCCGCTGACTGTGAATGCGTTCGAATTCTGCGCCACGAGCGAATCGCCCGCGACCGTCGTCGCCCGCAGGACAACGCCGCTCTCCGCCGTGTCGTAGGAAACACCGCTGATCGTGAAGCTGCTCGTGCCGCTGGAAATCGTGCCCGTCGTGGTACCGCTGAGCGCCCCCGTGCCCGTCTGAACGCTCAGGGCGACGCCCGTATCCTGCGACACCGTCGCACTCGAACCCAACGCATCGACGACCTGAACGCCGACATCAAACGTCGAGCCCGCTGTCTGGTTCGCGATGCTCACGATCGCCATGTGCGTCGCAGTCCCTGCGGATGCCGCGACGTAAGTGTAGTCGTTGTACTGGAAGACGCTGTTGATGTACGAGAAGAGCCGCACGTATACCGTCGAACCATCGCTCGGCAGACCCGTCACGACCTGGGATGTCCCCGTCAGCGCCAGGGACTTGTAAATGTCCGCGTCCGTCCCGACCGTCATCGGTCCCGAACCAACCCAGAGTCGATACTGCGTCACGCCCGCTCCGGCATTCCAGACAAAGGTAAACGACGTCCCTGTCAGCGTATCACCGCTGGCCGCCGGCGTTGTCATCGAAGCCTTGGCATTGCCGACGTTGAACGCATTCGACGTGGTTGCCGTCAGCCCCGTCATGCCTGTCGTCGCCGTGCAACTGCAGACGACACCGTTCTCTGTCGTGTTGTATGTCACGCCGGAAATCGTGACCGTACTGGTTCCGTTCGAAACCGTACCCGTCAGCGTCCCACCGAGCGTGCCCGTTCCACTGCTCAACGCCAATGTCACTTGCGTGTTCATCGTGACGTTCGCCGGCTGATCCGACGAGTCGAGCACCTGAACAACAACGTCAAACGGAAGATTCGTTCCCTGGCTCGCGATCGTTGTGATGGCGAGCTTCGTCGGCGTTCGCGTCGTAATGTCGAATGTATTCGAATCGGCGGCCGTCAATCCCGTCATGCCCGAAGTCGGCGTCGCCGTGATCTCGGCAGACGTCGCCGCAGTGGTCCACGTGACGCCGCTGATGGTCACCGAGCCACTGCCCGGATTGATGACACCTGTCACAACGCCGGAAATCG
>JAJDEC010000375.1 GCA_029259995.1 Phycisphaerae bacterium | reverse complement strand
AGGCTCCTGCACCCTGCGCCCTCCGCCGCGGCGCCTTGGACTCGAGCAGTTCGGCCTCGAAGGCGGCGAGCTGTTCCTCGATCTTTCTACGCTTGTTGCGGTCGCGGATCATGTCTTCGCGGTAACGCGTCAGGAAGTATGCGATGGTCTCCACGCGGATCTTGATCGATCCGGTGGGCTTGTTCTCGTCGATGTCCTTGAAGCAGAAGTAGGGCGTTCCCGAATTCTCGACGATCTCCTCGACGACCGTGTAGATGGGGGCGTCATGGCCGCACTTGAAGCTGCTGAGTTCCAGCGCCACGAGATTCGGATGCCGCGCCGCGAACTTGGCCGCCCACACTTTGCGATTGGTGTTTTCGCTGTAGGCGTTCTTCCAGACGTCCTCGATGCTGACGGTACTCATGAAGTCGCCGCGCCGCACCTCTTCGCCGAAGAGTCGCTCCAGCATGTCCGGATCGCGCGGCAGGCAGTCCATCGTGAAGACGGGGATGCCGAGCTTCTGAAACTCGTCCGGAATTTCGTGGCAGACGCCGGGATCGTTGTGATACGGCCGCGTCAGCAGGACGACGCCGATCTCGTTGTTCGCTTCCAGCCGATCGAGCAGTATTCGGGCTTCGTTGCGTTTTTCCTCGTGGAAGCCGTCGAAATAGTCCCACGCGACGCGACACGCCCGATCGTTTTCGTCCTTCGTCAGGCCGAACTTGTCCTTGAATTCGTCGAACATCTGCCGCGCGAGCAGGGCGGGCTCACTGAAGTTCACGAATGTGTCGAGATACTCGATGCCGAACTCCGCGAAGACATCGTGCTCCTTCGTGAATGCCGCTTTGACGGCCTCGGGCGTCGCCGTGACAGTCGGGCAGGCCCGCGTGTCCAGCGTGCCGTCCATGAATGTCGGCATGCAGTCGATCATCGGGAAGAAGATGTAATCCAGCGGCTGCTTCGCACTGTGCTTCTTGTAGAGCAGGTTGTGAGCGTGCGGTATGCCAATCTTGCTCGGGAAGCAGGGATCGATCGCGCCGCGCTTGGCGCCTTCCTTGTACATCTCTTCGCTCGTGTAGTCACTCCAGATCAGGTTCTTGTTGGCGATGCCCAGTGCCTGGAAGTAGGCCATGAACCACGGCGCCATGCTGTACATGTTCAGCGCCTTGACGAGACCGATCCGAATGTCGCCGCGCTTCTTCATCAGGGCGACGCGATTTTCGATCTCTTTCCGCTTCAGGAAATTCGTCACACCGACTTTCGGCTCCGCGTCCGACACGTTGTCCACACCCGTGGGGCGGAACACTTGCGTCGCGAATATCTCTGCGAAGTTCGGATTCGCCTTCTTGAGTTCATCCAGCCCCTTCTTGATGTCGCGCATGTCATTGACGTCTTCGACCGTGCCTTTTTCGCACGTCGCGATGATCAGGCGCTCTTCGCCCACCATCAGGGGCACTTTGGACTTCGACTTCTTGAGGGCCGGCGTATCTGCCTCGGCAGCGACGTCGTGTCCGTGCCGAATGCGCGACGGATGCGGCGACTGGGGGCCTTCCTTGAACATGAACGACGAAAGACTGACCGACTTCTCGTCCGGCTTCTCAACGACGCTCTTGACGTCGATGAAGGTGCGCAGGCACTTGTTCTTGCAGAAATAGCATCGCGTGTTTTCGCCACGCGTCGTTCGGAATTCGATTTTCTGCACGCGATCGAGACCGATGAAACTCGTGCGATGTTCGGCCTCCGTGTACATGCGATGGGCTTCGACGGCGCAGCCGATCGCGCCCGCCTCGCCGCAGAATTTGTGCACCTTCACGTCGGCCTCGACGCCCGTTCCCTTGAATCGACTCTTGATGAAGTCGACCTGCGACTTCACGGCTGCCAGATTGTGCTGCGTGCCGCCTTGCAGGATGAAATTCGTGCCGAGCTTGGCCAGGTTGGGAATCTGCGACACGTACAGCCAGATGTTCTTCGGCAGCACGTCACACAGGCCCGCCATGATCTCTTCCGGCGCCCAGCCCTGTCGCTGGAAGTCGACGATGTCGCTCTGCATGAACACGGCGCAGCCGTAGCCGAACTGCGGCATTGCCCCGGCGCTGAACGCGATATCAGCGAACTCTTCCACTTCGTATCCGAAGCCCTGCGCCGTCGACTGCAGAAAGTATCCATTTCCGGCGGAGCATTGTGTGTTGAGCTTGAAGTCCTTGACCTGGCCGTTCTTGAGGATGATCAGTTTGATGTCCTGGCCGCCGACGTCGATGATGACGTCCGTTTCCGGATAGAAATGCAGGCCCGCCTGCGTATGCGCGACTGTCTCCACGAGCGCGACATCGGCGCCGATGACTTCCTTGAGAATGTCTTTTGCGTAACCCGTCGTACCGACGCCGAGCACGTCCAGCGTGCAGCCCTGATCTTCAATCTGCTTCTGCAGCAGCCCCATGATGTCCATCGTGTCTTCGATGGGATTGCCCTTCGAGAGCTGATAGGCGCGACCGACGACGTTCCGATCCATGTCCATGAGCACGCCCTTGGTGCTCGTGCTGCCGCCGTCGAGGCCGATGAATGCGCGAACCGTTGTGCCGGGGGCGTAAGTCGTGGGGGACCAGGGTTCCTTCTTGTATTCTTCCTTGAACTTCGCGAGATCCGACGAATCTTTGCAGAGACCGTGACTGCCCGCCGCCTTCTTCTCTTCCAGGCGCCCGACTGTGATGTACCATTCAAGCTCTTCGATGCCGCGATAAATGCCCTGATTCGGCTCGTCCTCGATCTCGATCTTGGCGAATTCAACGGCGCCCAGTGCCGCGAAGTACTGCGCGTTGTCCGGAACGATGATCAACTCTTCGATCGGTCGGTCCGGCACCTCGATTTTTCGCTCTTCCCAGATGACCGGGATATTGTGCCGCCAACAGTCGACCATGCCCTTGATGTACGTGTTGGGGCCGCCCAGCAACATCACCTGCGGTCGCAGCGTGTGGCCGCGCGTCAGGACGGACATGTTCTGCTGAATGATCGATTCGAAGAGCGACGCCATCAGCTCATCGCGGGGTACGCCCTGCTTCTGCAGGCCGTTGATGTCTGTTTCGGCAAAAACGCCGCACTTGCCGGCGACGGGATGCAGCTTGATGTCGTTGTAGCCCATCTCGCAGAGCTTGTCGGCCGGGATTTTCAGCTTGGCGTTGATCTTGTCGATCACGGCGCCGGTTCCGCCGGCGCATTTGTCGTTCATCGACGGGATCTTCTTCTTCTTCCCCGTCTCCTTATCCTCTTTGAAGATGATAATCTTCGCGTCCTGGCCGCCGAGTTCGACGACGCTCTGTACATCCGGATAGGACTTCTCGACGGCGAGGCTGACCGCGTTCACCTCCTGAACAAACTTCGCGCCAATTCGAGGGCCGATCGAAGCGCCGCCGGAACCCGTCATGAAGACGCGATAGGCGTTGCGCGGAACGTCCTCGAATTTCTGCTCGATCGTCCGCAGCATCTCGATGCACTTCTCGGGCTGCTTCGTGTCGTGCCGCTGATAGTCCTGATGAAGGATCTCATCCGTCATCGGATTGACGACGACGAACTTGACGGTCGTGCTGCCGACGTCGAGACCGATGATGAGTCCCTGCGGATACTTGTCCGTCGCCTGGAAGGGCAGGTCCTCGATCTGCGGTCGCGAGCGTTCGGCCTTCAGTATGCCGACATTGAGCTGGATCAGCCCGTTGTCTTCACCCTTGTCCGAAGCACATCCGCACGAACCGCCCGAAGAGCAGCTCCCACCATCGGCTTCCAGCAGCAGTCGATTACGATCCTTCATAGCGATGCCTCGCGTATTCTCTAATCAGAGTCTTCTTCGTCCGCGTCGTCGTCGTCATTCGAACCGTTGTCGGCCTTGAGCGAGTCTACTTCGCCGCGACTGAACGACACGCCGTCTAATTCAAATTTACTGTTGTCGATCTTGCGATAGGGGATCTTGACTTCGTCAATCAGCGTCTGTCCCGCGCCGGAGATGTTCGTCAGAACGATCTCTTTTTCCTTGAGTGTCCAGCTGCCGAAGAACGCTTCCGTCTTGTTGCGCATGACCCGCGGGAACCCCAGCATGTCCTTCTTGTTCATCGTCTTGACGACGAAATTGCCGTCGGCCGTGAATCGCCAGAAGAATGTCTTGGGTTCGTCACGAATCCACGTGCCCAGAAGGGCGTCCTTGGCCGGCGCATCCGCCGGGAGTTTCTTGGCGTCTTTCGGTATGGCGTTGCCGGGTTTGGCCGGCGACGCCGGTGTCGTCGTGCTGCCGGACGAATCACAGCCGAAACCGGCCGCAAATTGGAACGCAATGACGCTGCACAAGACACGAAGGATAGATTTTCTCTTCAGCATTTGGTTGTCTCCCCAGACTTCCTGGATCGTTGGGACGGATGCCGCCAACGACATCCCAAATGCTCGTTATACCGACGCGGTTGCGGGTTCCAAAGTCGCACCGGCGCGAATTCCTGCGGCTTTCATCTTTTCGCCCACAAAAATCACGAAATTCGCCGCTTTGCTGATCACGCCCTTGACGTGCGGCACGTGCTGCAGCGGGTTTCGAAGTTCGCGATGTTCGTTGACATATTCGCGAATCGCTTCGATCGAATAGCCCGTGCGGGCGACCGCTGCCTTGAATTCATCTTTGCATTTCAGCTTGGCCTCGCCCAGTGCCATCTGGACACGACTGTGGGCGTTGATGTCGCCTTCGCCGCTCGTCTCGATCGGAATGTAGATCATGTCCTTGAAGTGAGACACGACCGCCGCCTGGGCGCCGTCAGACTGCGTGCTCGGCATGCAGCCGAATGGCTTGAGACTCAGGACCATGTGGGAATAGTCCTTGTTGCAGTAGTAGATGTTCTTGGCCACTTCGAGATGGCCTTCGCCGCCGCCCGATCGGCTGTTGTAATAGGGATGGCCCATTCGCGTCAGCTCATGCTGCGGCGCCAGCTCGTGCGCCGTGCCGCCGATCGCATCCCGAAGCCGATCGTATTCACGACCGATGATCTTCTCGGCCAGTTTCAGGTTCATGCGCTTCTTGCGATAGGCCACTTCGCTCTGAATCTTCGCCTTGATATTCCATGACGAGATTTCGTTGTCCGTTTCCTTGTCAATGCCGCGCCGATCGCCCGCCTTCAGGCCGGCCTGGTGCAGCATATAGCAAAGCCACGTCGCGACCGGTTCGACGAGCACTTCCGCGCCCTGCGATTCCAGGAACGGGAACATGTTGAAGTTGCCGTCACCTTCCGTCGTCTGCGCCCAGAACTCGCCCGTGACTTTGACAATCGGCTTTGCCCGCGTGTAGTCGACTTCGATCTCTTCCTCGATCATCTTGCGACACTTGTCGAATGTGTCGGCATAGTAGGTCCCGCGAAGCTGATCCAGGATCTTGCTGACATCCTCGCCATCCTTCACGGCCGTGAACTTCGCGACAAGGCTCGACAGGACGCCCTTGTTGACGTCGTCATAACTCTTGCTCTTCAGCGCGTCCCGGCAGATGTTGACGCACTTCTCGAAGATCTCGTTCGTCTTCCCCGGCTCCAGTTCGAACGGCCGAATCTGATAGGCGACTTCGTTCAGAATGTCGCCCATGAACACGCCGTTGAGCAGCGACAGGAAGAAGTTCAGATTGAATTCCAGCCCCGCTTCGACGGCCGCCTGGTCCAGCCCGCCTTGCTGCTGGAACAACATGACGCGGAATCCGTCGAACCCGCTGTTTCGCAGTGCCAGCCGATACTCGGCTTCATACATACCGAATCGGCAGGGTCCGCACGCGCCGGCCGTCACGAAGAGATGATTCTCGAGAATGTCGTCCAGCGAAACGCCGTCATCATCCCGCATCTTCTTGAGATGGTTCACGAGCGCGCCGACCGTGAAGTACGTCGGATTGCATTGCCCGTTGTTGCCATATTCCTTGCCCGCCTGGAAGTCCGCCTTTATGGGCATCGGAATGATCCCGACTTTGTAGCCGAGCCCTTCCAATCCCGCCTTGATGAGCGTGTCGTGCCGCATCGTGAGGCCGCCGATCCAGACCGTGACCTTCCCGCGCTCGGCCTTGCTGAAGTTCCGCTCCTTGGGCCGTGCAAAGTGCTGAACGGCGCCGACCGTCAGGCCCGCCTCATTCATCAGCCGTTCGCGCTCCGCAGCGAGCGTGGCTTCGACCGACTCGTTCAGAAGCGGCAATGAGACCGATTCGGTGCGGTTTTCAACATTGTTGGCATTCGGCGTCTGGGCAACCATGAGGCACCTCGTAAATTAGGAGTCACTAGCTTTAGGTCGAAACTTCCTGCGCGGCCGTCGGCCGCCGGTCGCATATCAAAACGTCATGTCGTACGTAAGTCCAGCATTTTTCAGGAATAAAAACGATTTGCGATTTCCGGTGAGCGGTAAGTTGCGCGATAGTGCTAACTTAGTGGCCACTAGTTTAGGCGATTTTCGTCCTCCGAAATCCGCTCCGATGCTCGCACGTTGCGCCCCGAAAAGGAGTTACGGAAAATGGGACCGAATCGGCCGATCCGTGGGCATTTTCGACACGCGTGGTCGCGAAACCGGTGATTTCTCCGGATTTTCTTGCCGCCAACGCATCGAAACGGGGCGTGTCACATATCATGAGTCGTGGGCCGCGGCGGCGGTCACCTCCGGAACGCCCTTCGAACAAGGAGATGAGAATGCGATGCCTTCTGTCAGTCGCGCTCGTTTTACCGCTAGTTTCCGCCGACCTTGCCTGGTCGCAGACGAATCGGCGCACGTCCCGCTCCGAGCGTGATCGCACCACGATGCGACAGCGTCAGACTCACCAAAGCACGAACAAAGCGAGAGCATTGCGCAATCAATCACGCCGGCGAGCCGGCAATCGCTCCAATCGCACACGTTCAAACGATTCGAATTACAACTGGAAACAACGCCTCGCCGACGCCCGCCGACTTCAGAACGGTCAGCCGCCGTCGCGGCACTTCTATACAAGCGGCCAACGCGATGCCGTCTATCAGCCGGGGCCGACATACGCATTCGATGACTACTACGGCAATCCCAACGGTCCCTATGGCTACGGCGTACCTGCCGTGATTCTCGATTCGCAATCCTACGCCGACCTCTACTTCGGCCAGCGCTACTACGAAGACGGTCCCAACGGCCCCGGCTTTTACCCCAAAGATCGCTGGTACAACTGGAGCATTGCGCAGCGCCGAACGGATCAGCTTCATGACGCCAATCGCGCCGGCGTCGATGAAGGCATGGCGCTGTTTCACGCGGGCCACTATGATCGCGCCGCTGTTGTCTGGCTTAATGCGTCAACGCTCGATCAGGGGGACGCCGCCTCGCGCTTGCAGGCCGGCCACGCCCTCTTCGCCATCGGTCGCTACTCCGAATCCGTGAAAGTCCTCGATCGCGCGTTCGAACTCGCGCCGCAACTCGCCGGCGCGGCCTACGACATCCGAAACGACTATCGACACGAGCAGGATTTCGAACGCCATCTCAATCGGCTTGCTGCCCATGTCGCGCAGAACCCGAACGATCTCGCCGGCCTGACGCTGATGGGTTACGTCCTTTCGTACACAGATGGCCCATCGCACGCGTACGCGTATCTTCAGCGCGCCCGGGCCTTCGCGCCGAAGGACACGTTCATCGAGAAACTCTGGGCAACGGCCGAGATGGTCGGACCGGCGATGAATAACCCGGAGATCGCCCCCGTCCCCCTGCAACGTCAGACGGCCCCGATGCAGCAGATGCGCCCAATCCCGCAGCGCCCGGCTCAGGCGGCCCCGCGCCCACAAGCCGCCCCCCAGGAAGTGCGCCAGGAAAATCCGCCCGCGCAACCCGCCCCGAAAAAAGAAAAAATGCGCCTCGTCAGCGCCCAGGATCCGCATCGATAAGAACCGCCGGGTGCCATGTCGACCCCGTAGGGTCCGCTGTGCGGACCATTCGCCGAGTGTTGCACGAATCGCCGCCCGGGTGCCATGCCGACCCCTAAGGTCGGCATGCCGCGACACGGCTCACGAGCGTCATACATGATCGTGCAACGATTCAATCGACGATTCATCTTCCACGTCATTGCGGGCACATTCACACTCGTTTCCAACTACGCAATCGCCGACTGGCCCCAGTTCGGCGGCCCCAATCGCGACTTCACTGTCGACAACATCGCACTCGCGCTGACCTGGTCGGAAGGCGGCCCGCGCGTTCTCTGGCGGCGCAAACTCGGCGATGGCTACTCCGGCATATCCATCGCCGACAACCATCTGATCACGATGTTTCGAGACAACGATGACGAGATCGTCATCAGCCTCAATCCCGATGATGGCGCAACGCAGTGGCAGCATCGATACGCCGCGCCCGTCGATACCACAAAGTTCGCCGCCCGATACGGCTACGGCCCGCGATCGACGCCGCTCATCGTTGACAATCGCGTTTACACCGTCGGATACAACGGCACGCTGCGATGCCTCGATATCGAGACGGGTCGTCTCCAATGGAAATGCGAACTGCTTAACGAGTTCAACGGCAATCGGACCCGCTGGGGCTATGCATGCAGCCCGATCCGGTGGAAAGATTCGATCATCGTCTTCACCGGCGGTGATGGCGCCAGCGTCGTCGCGCTCGATCGCAGGACGGGCCGCGTGAAGTGGAAACGGCACGACTTCAAGAACAGCTACGGTTCGCCGATCCTCATCAATGTCGGCGGCCAGACGCAGCTGATCTGCTTCATGATGAAACACGTCGCGGGTCTCAACCCCGACAACGGCGAGCTGTACTGGTCCCATCCCCACGAGAATCAATGGGACAATAACATCGTCACGCCCGTTTACGGCGACGATGGGGTCCTCTTCGTCACGTCCGAAGGCTCCGGTGGGGCGCGAGCACTGCAACTCAAGCGAGTCGGAGGAACCACGCGTGTGTCAGAGATCTGGCATACACGCAAACTCAAAGTCAGCCATCGAAATGCGATCCGCATCGGCGATCACATCTACGCATCCAACGGCGACTTCGGTCCGAAGTCCTTCGACTGCATCAACGTGAAGACCGGCGAACTCGCATGGCGCCGGCGCGACTTGCCCAAGTGCGGTCTGCTCAAAGTCGGCAAGCAGCTGCTGATGCTGGCAGAAGACGGCCGTCTGATGCTCGCCACGGCGACGCCTGAAGTCATGACGATCCACGTCGAGGCGCAGATCCTGAATGATCCTGCGTGGACTATTCCGACGTTCGATGCCGGCGTTTCGACGATGGCTGATTACCGCATCCATGTTCGAGATCTAAAAGAGATCGCGGCGATTGAGCTCCCGGCTGCAGCGGCAGGGCGATGACGAAGGCGGCAATCCGTCTCGCGTGCGACGGCTTGCGACGGAATGTACGTGTTGGAAATTATCAATCGTGTGGAACCGGCTAATAGCCGGTTCACGTCAGTTGTGTAGGGTCCGCTGTGCGGATCGTCCGTCGAGCCGTGCGCGATCCATGCCTTGGTAAAGTCTCTCTTGACGATCGCCATGCGCTTTGTGAAACCTGGATCGCCGTCGGGCAACGAAAAAGGGTTCATCGCGGAATTCCGGGAAGTGAATTCATGCATGCGATGCGTCATGTGTGCTGCAGACT
>JAJDEC010000374.1 GCA_029259995.1 Phycisphaerae bacterium | reverse complement strand
GTCGCCGTCGATGTCGACGAGGTCGCCGACCTGCAGAACGACTTCGCCGTTGAAAAGCAGGGACTCGACGCCGCCGACTGTCCAGATGGCGGCCCAGTCGCCCATCTCATTCATGTCGGCATAGCCGACGGAGCTGCTGATTGCGCCCGCGCCGATGATGTCGCCCTCGCGCAGAATGATCTGCCCGTCGAAGAAGATGAACTCGTCGGAAGTCGTCGTCGCCGTCGTATCCCCGGCGATGAAGATTTCGCCGAAGTCATTCACGTCCATGTAGTCGAAGTTGTCCCAGTTCTCTCCGACGAGTCCGCCGATCGACGTCGGGACAATGGCGTTCTCCTGCACGATCGCACGATCGGCATAGTAGGCAAAGCCGGACACAACGATCGCGTTGTCATCAGTCGTTGTCAGCGCCGTTCCGCCGGTTTCCATTTCGACTTCCGTGATGTATTCCATGCCGGATCCCGACATGTGATACCAGGAATCGAGGCAACTGCTGTCGAAGTCGAGGATTTCGGGCAGACCGGGAACCGTGTCGCCGCAGCTGAGCAGGACTTCGAAATCCGCGCCGCGCATGAGGTGTTCGTAAAGATCCTCGCCACCGAGCCCGTCAGGATGCCGGACGCGGGCGTTGAAGAAGGGTACGCCGTCATACGTCAATTGATGGGCCGGGCTGATGAGATCCCACACGAAGCCCGTGAAAGGCCCCGCCGTAATCGACGTTTCCTCAATAATAAAATTCACATCGTTAATGAATATGCCGGGTTGTGTTCCGGGCGGATCACTGATCTGCGATCGATAAATGACGTTTCCGGCATCATCGATATCGATCGTGTTCTGCAGATCCGTCGTCGTGTAAATCCCGACGATTCCCTCGACGGCGAGCGATGCCGGCGGCGTAACGCCGTCGGGCGTACCCCAAATCCGTTCGACCGCACCACCGCCATCGTTCGTGTTGACGACAACGGCCCATCCGCCGTTGCCATTGGTTTGCGGGGAGTCAATGCCCGTGACCATGCCCACAGCGCCCAGCGGCGCATCGTCATTCACGAGTAAGGTCGCGACTTGTGCCTGCAACGACGACGCAAGAAGCCCGACGAGAACGACGGGCAAGTAGGTTGGGAAAACTCGAGATTTACGTGACATGATTGCTCTTTACCTCCTGTTTGTATTCGATTTCGAACGATTCGATGTATGGGAACAGCAGTGATGGATGGAGCGAAACGCAACGTCGATCACGATGCCGCCCGGTTCACAGTTGACTGATGCGTGGTCTGATTCCATTGAGATTCGAGTCGCCCTGTTCGTTTCAAGGTTCGACGTTCAAGCAGCCCCCGGATCGACACGCTGGAATCCGCTGACGACGAGGACTGACCCTCCACGCACGGCTCCATTGAGAAACCCCGTGGCGGCAATGACAAATTGCTCATCCGAAGACCAATTCCTTTGCAAGATATTCGATGCCCAGTGCGCGACGCTGTTCGGCGTCAAATGCAGATTGTCCGGCTCGCACTTCGAACAGAGTTAACCTTACCGCGCAAAGCGATCTGGTTGCAATACTTTGGGACCATGAATCGGTATTTGGCGGTTTTGGCGGCAAAGATGTCCAATCAGGTCGCCATGCGATTGCATGATCGTCAGCGGTTTCCTCAGCGACCTCCGATCGAGATTTGGCTACTTGGCCCGATGGCGGCATGCTCGCGAATTTGCGCTGCGTCAACAGAACTACTTCTCTAACATCTTTCATTAAAAGACTTTGTGGAATACGACATCAGATCCAACTGCCACGGTGGCGGCTTGAATCCGAATGCTCGACGCAAGGCTCCAGGGTATGGAGCCTTCGAACCGGGCACGCTGAACACAAGCGGAACGTCAAATCAGGATCAATGGCTAGAATGACCGACGCTCCCCAATCCCAATTGTTTTCATTAACAATTCGCCGGGCTATAATCACCTCTCGTCGAGCCATGAGAGGGATTGCCGTCTCCGAGATTCCGCAGGCGAAGATTCGAGAGGATCAGGCATTAAGACGTTAAAAATAACGATCGCCGTCGTTTGTTTTCTTGCCGCTGGGTTCGTGTTCTGGCTGTCGCAACGAGCGCCGCAGTCGCCCGATTCACCGGATTCGACGACGGCATGGATGTGCGATGCGTGCGACGCCGTCGTTCAGTTGACGGCATTGGAAGCGTCCGAGGAAGAGCAACGTGCAGACGGCGTACCGCTTTTTTGCGGAAAATGCGGCGAGAAGCATGTGTATCGCGTCGCGTCATGCCAGCTCTGCGGAAGCTATTACTTTTCGTCGGACGTCCCAAACAGCCCCGGTCGCTGCATGATCTGCTTTCCGCCGAAACGTGAGGAACTGGATCCGGAACCAGAGCCAATCTTGGAAGACGACGGAAAGCCGCTGCCACCCTCCGAGTAATCGCCGAGTCCGGAGGTCAGCGTTTTGATCGTAACGACTCAATCATCTTGTCGCCCGAAGCATGTGGCGGTTCGTCGCCGCCTATCCGTTCAAGCGTCGCTTGTCAGCGCAATGTCAATCGTTGGGTCACGTGGGAAGAGACGGGTCAACGGAGGTCTACGTACGATGCCGGAATCCAATCCATTCGCACGACGAACTCGTGCATTCACACTCATCGAGCTTCTTGTCGTCATCGCGATCATCGCATTGCTGATCGCGCTGATACTGCCGGGGCTGAGCCAGGCGCGGGAAAAGGCGCGCGTCGCCTATTGCCTTTCGAATCAGCGTCAGATCCTTCAGTCATGCCATCAGTACCTGGACGACGTCCAGAATTCGTCGACGCCCTATCTTCCCTGGTATATCCGCCCCACACTGAGTGGATATTCGGGCGTCACGCTGTATACGCCATACGTCTTCGGCGGCATCAAGGCGCCATTTCCGGATGACGACGGATACACGTCCGACGCCGAACTGTATCGATCGGAAGATCGATTCGTGAACAAGATGATCTCGGGCAATGTTCCGCTCGAGAATTCCGACGGCGCAAATATCTTTCACTGCCCGAGCGACAAGACCAAGGAGACGCCGATCATCGGTCAACCATTGGTCCCGATTCCACAGGAGCAATTCGGTTCGTACCACACCAACGGCAACAGCTATTCGCTCAACACGCGATTCGCACAGGGCTACAACTGGTTCGGCGGCGGCAGCTTCACATCGCGGGAGATCTTCGATCCGGCCTACGCCAATCCGCCCTATGCACTTCGAATCGCAAGATACATGACGGGCGGCGATGCCTCTCGATTTGTCCTCGTTCCTGAACAGGGCTTCTATGCAAAGACCTATCGCGCTGGCCCGTCCGTCCTCTCGTCGCTCGCCGGACCGCAAGGCTACGGCTGGCACCAGCAGTTCTCCAAATGGTCGCTCGGCTTCGCAGATGGACATGCGTCGTATCAGTTTTACGACACACGCGTCGCGCTGACGCCGACGGCAACGATCTGGCAGCCCAACTGGAAGATTCAGGACGGGATGTGACCCTCTACGCGTCACCTGCGCCAGTGTCGGACTGGCGAACTCGATAGACAGTGACCTGAGTATCGTGGTCCATTGGGTTGACGATAAGTCGTCCGCCCGGACCTTCATATGGGCGTATCGGTTCGGTCGAGAAGTAAATCTCGACCTTGAATTCATGTGGCTCAAGCAATCGCCTGGCTTCCGCCTCTAACAGAATCGCATATACGCGCGCGATCTCGTCGATCTGCTCCGCTGTGACCTCGCGATAGTCGGCGCAATTCATCAAGAGATCGGCAATCAACGTCTCGTTTGCGACACGTTCCAGATTTTCATCGGAACCCCATGCTTCTCGCCATTTCGGAATGATGTCGGGGGTATACTCCGACGTCGCCGGCAGCAGGAAGCCCTCCCAAAGCTGAAGCTTCGGCGATAGTGCCCGAAGAACATTCAGAATCATTGCACAGGATAGATCGGGCGATATGTCTGACAATTCGGGCGCTCCAAAGCATTCTTGATTTCCTGCACAGAATCACGGATTTTCAGCCTTCCTCGATCACGCGTCGCTGGCCGTTGCGCAAACCAAGCCGCCAAAATCATCCTGACACCGTTTCGGGCTCGGTTTCGCCGACGGGCATGCGTCGTATCAGTATTACGACACCCGCGTCGCCCTGACGCCGACGGCGACGATCTGGCAGCCCAACTGGAAGATTCAGGACGGAATGTAATCGGCAAGCTTACGAATTGCACTTTCTGGAAATCTGCAACGCGCGATTCGATGACATTGTCGAATCGCGCGTTTTTCCTGATCTCGTCGTATCGTGAACCTGTGATAACTGTCGGCATGTCTTCATCGCCAACGATACGCGTCAACGCCCCGACGCAAAGCCGCCGTGTCCTCACGGCGACGTCTGGCCGCCCGGCATCAATCCTCCCGTTGGCACGGCGAGTTCCAGAATCCGCATTACTGATTTGTGCGCCGATTCACGAACTCCGCATGTTTGCGTCACATCTGCCGGCATGATACGTTTCGGCAGCCTTGCACTCGTTCACTCGGCTTCACGTTGAAGCCAGACGGAACCTCGAACGATGCCGGACCTGATGGGGCTCACTGCAATGCAACTACGAAAACTCGGCAACACGGGCCTGCTCGTCTCCGATCTCTGTCTCGGCACGATGAACTTCGGCATGCCCGACTGGGGCGTCGACGAAAAGGCGAGCCACGGCGTGATCGATGCCTATATCGCAGCCGGCGGTAACTTTCTCGACACGGCCGACGTCTACGGCGGCGGAGAAAGCGAACGCATCTGCGGCAAGGCCATCAAGGGACGTCGCGACAGCATCGTCCTCGCGACGAAGGGGCACTTCCCCGTCGTGCGCGTCTTCGGTGAACCGCCGGCCCACACGAACGCACTGGGCTCCTCGCGGCGTCATCTCACGCAGGCATTGAATGACAGCCTGAAGCGCCTCGGAACGGATTACATCGATCTGTACCAGGTGCACTGCTGGGATCGGCATACACCGATCGAGGAAACGCTGAGCGCGCTGGATGATTTCGTGCGTTCGGGCAAA
>JAJDEC010000373.1 GCA_029259995.1 Phycisphaerae bacterium | reverse complement strand
GCGATCAGTGCATCGATGCAGATCCGGCTGCCATCGATTCGATACACGTACCGAGAGCAGTCGTCAGGCATCAGGGCGGCGGTCGGCACATCCGCAAACGCGTCAAGATCGGTTGCGGCGCCCGGCGTCTGGCCGATCCCGCCCGACGGCAACCCGGCGGGATTGAACGCCGTGTTACAGCCGGAGGCGAGAATGAGCAGCAATACGCTGATTGTCGTGATGAAGGTCCGCATGGTGCACTCCGTCGATTTCGACCTGCGAAATTGATCAGCCGCCGATGATCTGAATTCGGAACCGCATCGTCACGTTGAGGCCGTCAGTCTCTGTGTATTCCATGTTCTGAACGTCGAGCGTCTGAATTCCTGAAATCGTATCGTTCTCGTCCAGCGATTCATCGACGCTGCAGTCTCCGTCGACTTCGGAGAACTCGCCCTGCACATTGAACGACTGCTGGTCCGCGATGACGAATGTGTGCGCCAGGGATCCTGAGCCATCGAAGGGAACACTGATCGACTCATTGTCCCCCATGTCCATGACCCAGTCGCTGCAATTCGCATCGAATCGGTAGCAGGGCGTCGCATTCGCATTGCAGTCACCGTCGACGAGAATGTTTCGATCCGCAAATCGCGTGGAGTCCACGAGCGTTACGGTCGATCCGCCAGGCGGCGTCGCCTTGAATGTGAAGAAGAACTGGGCGGCGCCCGTTTCACCGTTGGCGACGACGTCGAATTCCGTCATGCCGACCTTGAGCATCTGGTCGCGTCGCAGCGGGTTTCTGCGGCCGGGACCGACGAGATCGCTGCGCGAGTTCTGGCTCTTTTCGATGCTGTCGCTGGCGCCGTCGCTGTCCGTGTCGGATTCCTGCGGATCCGTGGCGTCGTCCGAATCGGACGCCGACGTCGGCGCGAGATTGTCGAATCCACGATATTCCTGGAGATCCGTCAGGCCGTCCGTGTCCGAGTTTTCGTTGAACGGATCGGATGTCACATTTCGTATGGACTCGCCGACGACGCGCACCTGCCAGCCGTTGACTTCGATGCCGTCATTCAAGCCGTCGTCGTCGGTATCGCTGTCAATCGGATTGGTTTCCGTCGGCGCGACGTTGGGTACGAAGTCGCAGCCGAACGCATCATTGCAGCGCAACAGGCCGGCATCGATCCGATCGTCGTCAAAGAATCCACGGCCGTTGACGATGTCCGCCTCGACGATGTCGTTCAGGCTGTCGCTGTCGGTATCACGTTCGCGCGGATTCGTGAACAACGCCCATTCGATGACGTCCGGCAGCCCGTCGTTGTCGCTGTCAGGATCGTTGGGATCGGACGTCACGTGTGCGCCGCTGCCGCCCACGAACCATCCGTCGATCTCCTGCTGATTCGTCAGGCCGTCAAAGTCGAAGTCCAGCACGCTGTCGGCGTCACGGACGTTGGGCCGGCTGCCGAGAAACTCCTCGCGGCCGTCGACGAGACCGTCGGCGTCCGTGTCGCGCTCGACCGGATCGGAGGCAAACAACGCTCGATGCGGAAACCGAATCTGCTCCGTGCCGGCCGGTATCGTCTGCAATTCGCCATCAGGCCCGGCACCGACGACGACGTTGCCTTCGACGACCGCCTGGCCTTCATGGATCAGTTGAATGTCGTCTGAAGCGGCGTCCGCCACCGACGCGGCGAAGCCCGACTCGACGGCGGCAATGCTCGGCCCGGTCGTCGTGATGAATTCGTCGCCCTCGGGCGTCGTGTCGATGATGCCGTCAGGTCCGGGACCGATGATGGATTGGCCCGGCGTGACCGGCGACCCCATTGGAACAAGTTGTACATCGTCTGAATCCGGATTCGCGACAGTGGACGCGATCGCCAGCCCGTCGCCGCCGTTCCGCGGTTCGATGATGACCGCATCTGTGTACGGGCTGACATTGATCTCCGGGTTGTTATTGGGATCGCTGTCGTTGTCGAGAAGCACGACGCTGTAGCCGTCGACCTCGATGTTGTCTTTCAGGCCGTCGCCGTCGCTGTCGCCGCTGCGCGGGTCCATGCCGAGACGGCGCTCGAGCAGGTCCGGAATCTGATCCAGATCCGTGTCGGCCCGGCCGGGATGGGAGTACACGCGGCGCGGATTGCCCGGCGTCGCCGTGAGCCATCCCGTTCGGACTTCTTCGAAATCGGTCATGCCATCGCCGTCCGTATCGACAAGCGTGTCGGAGCTTCCGGCGAGAAATTCTTCGCGTGCGTAGAGGCCGTCGTCGTCTGCGTCCTGGACGTACCAGAACATGTAGTTGTCGCCCGGCTTGAGAATCAGATCGCCGAAATCGACGTTGTCGGGGATATCCGCCGAGGACAGGATGACCCAGAACTTCGCCGCCGGATCGAACGAATTAAGATTCGTCTGCACGCCGCGAACGCGAGAGAGAATCTGTTCGCCGGTCAGGCTGGGCTTGGTGCCGAATGAATTGCGGATCGCAGGTGAGTTCAGGTCGGTGCCGGCGGGCAGCGTACCTTCGTCGTTCACTTCCGCGAGCCCGATGATGTTCGTCATCGCTTCGCGCATCGAAATGCCCTGGGCGATGCCGGCCGGATTGAATGTGCTTGTCGTTGCGACTCGGTAGGACTCCACGTCGCCGTTGCCGAAGTCAATCGTGATTCCGGCCGTGACGTCATTGATCTCTTCGAGCGTGAAGGCGAAGTTGCGACCGTATTCATCGATAATATCGAAATTGGCGATTTCAAAGATCGTCGCCCGCGGTTCGCGGATCAGGTCCTGCGCCAAGTTGGGGAAGATCTCGGCGTTTTCGAAGATGAACGGTCCACGCTGCGATCCGGCGGGGCCGAGATTGAATTCGTTGTTGCCTGATGAGGGGAGCAACGTCGCCATGGGTAGAAATTGATCGCGGGCGTTGGGATCCTTGACCCGGGCCGAGACTTCGAGATTGCTGATCGTGAATGCAACGTCGCCGGCGTTGATGATCGACAGGTCGACCGTGACTCGCGCGTTCTCGACGGAGCGTGTCACGGATTGCCGTTCGCTCACGGCGAGCGCTTCGGACAGCGCCTCGCTGTACTCTTCCTGCGCCGTCTGGCTGGATTCCTCGCTGATGGTGCTGGAATAGCCACGACCACGCTGCTGGCCGAATCCGACTTCCGCCTGGGCGCCGAACTTTCCTCCTTCCGTGCCGACTTCGAAGCCTGCCTGAATTGCCTGGCTGTAGCTGTTCGTGGCCTCATTGGAACGGGTATCGCTTTCCGAGAACGTGGTCGTGTCCGATTGCGTGAACGACGTGGACGAACTCCGCTCGACGCTTCGCTCGACGCCCATTTCGTCGGTATAGCTGAACCGTTCGTCGATCTCGATGTTGGTCGAGCCGATGACGATCTGCGGAACCGGCAGATCGCTCAAGCGCGGATTGCGATTGCGAATGACGAGTTCCTCGCGATCGTCCAGTTGATCGCCGTCCGTATCGGCCAGCGTCAGCGATGTCTTGTAGAACAGTTCGAGCGAATCGGCGAAGCCGTCGTTGTCGGTGTCCTGATCCGTCGGATTGCTCAGGTATTTGCGGATTTCGTCTGCGTCGGACACAAGATCCGCGTCCGTGTCGTCCGTTCGCGGATCGAGCGATCTCGAGTTTTCCTCGCTGTCGCCAACGCCATCGTCGTCTGTATCCGGATTGAATGGATTGCTCGTCACATAGGCCTGTGTACGGATGCCGTTGGCGAGTTCGATGTTGACGGACCAGCCGAGCATTTCGAACCAATCGGCAAGGCCGTCGCCGTCCGTGTCTTTTTGGTCGTCATAGGATGCAGGCGCGATTCCGGCGAATTCCGTCTGTGTCGGATTGACGAGAATATCCGGCGATGCGAGCGAGTTTCCGGCGAGGTCCTGAACGCCCGAAACTGTCATCCGATACAGCGCGTCCGCCATACCGAGCGTCGTGATATCGAGCGTC